>JBIOJU010000023.1:0-10887 GCA_044451165.1 Chlamydiales bacterium
GTCATAATCTTTTATTTTAAAGAAGAGAAGAGAAGAAAAGATCGGGCGGGGGCACGGGCTCGGGCTCGGGCACGAAAAAGAGAGGGAAGGAATTCGCTGTTAAGGCAAACTTTTCCGGATTTCTTTCTTTCGTGACCGCGCCCGCGTGCGTGCCCATGCCCGATCCCTCTTCTTCTTGTCTTGTTCCTGAGTCCAAAATCCTCTATACTTTCTGCATGGCCAGCCCCTTTCAAAGATATCATTTGTTTCGACTGCTTTCTCTTTTTGAAAACGAGACCCTGCCTCTGGATCTCTTCATGTCCCAATACTTTCGTGCCAATAAGGCTGTGGGATCTAAAGATAGGCGTCTAATCAGCGATGCGGTTTACGGGATGATTCGCTGGCACGGTCTTTTCGATCATCTTCTTCCAGCTCCAACATGGGAGGGACGGTTCTCTCTTTTTACTTCCGTGAATCCATCAGACTACCTGGAAAAACAAGAAATTCCCGCTCACATCCGTGTAAGTTTTCCTAAACCTCTTTTCGAACTGCTCGTCTCTTCTTTCGGAGAAAATCAAGCACGAGATCTCTGCCTGGTCTGTAACACGATGGCACCGACTACTATTCGCGTAAATACCGCCAAAATTTCACGTGATGCCCTTTTTTCCAGATGGAAAGACCAGTATGCAGTTTCCCCCTGTTCGAGCTCGCCTGCAGGAGTGATTTTTCATAAAAAAATCAACTTTTTCTCGCTCCCTGAATTTAAAGAGGGGCTCTTTGAAATGCAGGATGAAGGGAGTCAACTCATCGCAGATCTTGTGAACAGCAAGCCAGGTGAACAGATTCTCGATTTTTGCGCGGGCGCCGGCGGAAAAAGCCTTGCCATTGCACCACGATCGCAGAACCGCGGTCAGATCTATTTGCACGATATCCGTTCCCGAGCGCTTTTCGAAGCTAAAAAAAGGCTCAGGAGAGCAGGCGTACAAAACGCACAGATTCTTTTATCCAGCGACCCACACAAGAACTCCCTCAAAGGAAAAATGGACTGGGTTCTCGTGGACACCCCCTGCTCTGGCACAGGAACATTACGGCGGAACCCTGATCAAAAATGGAAATTCTCTCAAGAGCTTTTAGAAAATCTTATCCAAGAACAAAGGAAAATTTTTAAAGAAGCGCTAGAATTTCTATCTCCAACAGGCCAGATCGTCTATGCAACATGCAGCATGCTTCCTCAAGAAAATGCAGACCAAGTAAGCTATTTTGAAAAAAATTTTCCTGTATACTGCACCAAGCCCCCTCTCTCAATTCTACCCAAAAGCGGGGGGATGGACGGCTTTTTTGGCGCCACCTTTATGTTAAAATCCGCAACATGCTATTCTTCTTCTAAATGAACAAACTCTTTTTAACATTTCTTTTAGGAACAGCCGCTCCTCTTTTTGCTAGTGAGCCGCCAGCTCCTGTTCCATTTGAGGAGCCGCAACACCTTCTTATCAACAATCGAATTCTTGCCAAAGTCAACGGCAAGACAATCTCTGTGATCGATGTGGTGAAAAAGATGGATGTCTTTTTGGACCGTGCCTACCCTCAGTATGCACAATCCAAGATGGCACGTTTCCAATTCTACACTGCGCAGTGGCGTAACACACTGCGGCAGATGATCGACAACGAGCTTATTCTGGCAGATGCCGCAGCAACCGAGTTGAAAATCAGTGACGGCGATGTACGAGAAACGCTGCAAGAGCGATTCGGGCCTAACGTGATGACTAATTTAGAAAAAATTGGCATCTCCTATGAAGAAGCAAAAGAAATGATCCTCTCAGAAATCACCGTGGAACGCATGCACTGGTATAAAGTGAACTCGAAAGCCTACCTCAGCGTCAATCCACAAGATATCAAGACCGCCTATCGCGAATATTGCGAAAAAAATCCGGCCGACAATGAATGGAAGTATCAGGTGCTTTCTTTGCGTGGAAAAGATTCGGATGCACTTGCACTCCTTGCGGAAAAAGCGGACGATCTCCGAAAACAGCCGGATGCAACACTGGAGATGATTCACGATCAGCTTAAAGAGGAGCTGAGCCCAGAATCTGATATCACGCTTGCTCTCTCTCCTCTCAACGAGGTGACAGAGAAAAAACTCTCTCTTGCGCATAAAAAACCGCTAGAATCCCTTCCGCAAGGCGCAATTAGCCATCCCATTGCTCAAGCGAGTCGAGATGGTACCTCCCTCTTCCGTTTATTCTATCTCAAAGAAAAGATCGTAAAAGAGCTTCCTGCTTTTGAAAAAATGTCCGATCCGCTCCATCAAGAGCTTCTGGAAAAGGCTGCGAGCAGAGAAACGGGAAAATATCTTGCCAAACTACGACAGAAATTCAGTTTCGATCAGGAACATTTTGAAGCCTCCATTCCTTCAGATTTTCAGCCGTTTGCAATTAAGTGAAACTCTCCGATCTTCTGAATTTTCTTGAAAGTACGGGAGCAAAGCCTCAGAAAAGGCTGTCTCAGAATTTTCTCATCGACGCTAACATCACACGCAAAATTCTTCGCATGTCAGAACTTAAGGAGGGGGATCTTGTCGTCGAAATCGGCCCTGGTCCCGGCGCGCTCACCCAAGAGCTTATTTTGCAGGGCCACTCTGTCATTGCGGTCGAAAAAGATAAAATTTTTGCGGAGAATTTGCGCAAGTTAAAAAATGCAAGTGTGTTTGAGGCGGATATTCTCGAATTTAATCTACAAGAAAAGCTAGAAGCCGCGCTTCCTCCCGGCAAAAAAGCTAAGGTGATTTCCAATCTGCCCTACCATATCACCTCTCCCATCCTTGAGAAGTTACTTCCGATGGGAAACCTTCTTTCTTCATTAACCTTGATGGTGCAGAAAGAGGTTGCAGAAAGGCTTACAGCAGAGCCCGGCTCATCTGATTACAGCCATCTGACACTATTTGCGCGCTTTTTTTCTGATGCAAGCTACTGCTTTACTGTGCCGCCAACCTGTTTTTATCCACGTCCAAAAGTCGACTCGGCAATTGTCCGGATGTCTCTCAAAAATGCTCCTCTTCCGCAAGAGAAGATGAAGCAATTTTTCTCTATGACGCGCATGGCTTTTGAACAGCGCAGAAAAATGCTTCGCTCTTCCCTAAAAAGATATGCTCCTACATCCATTCTCATGGAGAGTTTAGAAGAGAGCGGGATCAGAGGGCAGGCAAGACCCGAGGAGCTCTCCTTAGAGCAGTTTCTTCTGCTTTTTCATAGAATATCGATAAAAGAGAAAGATCAGACCGGTACCAAAGGCTGATACAATCACGAGTAGCGAAACTTTGTGTGCAAGAACAATTTTAATCTGGTGGAGAATTCGAAAAAACTTGTGAAGACTCGTGACTTCAACAAGCTGTGTTGCATAAAGAGGAGCAGTTTTGAGTACTCTCTCTCCTTCTACTGAGATCAACCTCACCTCTCCAACAAGCGCGCCTTGTGCAATCGGCAAAGCTTGCTCCTTCCAATGGACAACTGCTTTAAATGCTTTTTCTTCGGAGGGAAAGTAGTTAAAAACAAAATCCTCATTCAAGGCCGCTTGAAGAGGAGTTTTTGCACCGCGCACTTTCAGCGTGAAAAGGTCAAAACCTTTTGCAAGCACTGTGCGACTCACTTTCTGTTCGTTAAATCCCGCTTCAAAAAGAGAGATCACATCTTTGTAGCGCTGGTGGTAATCTGTGCAACCCAGTACCACAGCGATCAAAAATCGGCTATCATCTGCGGCTGCCGCCACCAGATTTTGGCCTGCACTCACTGTGTACCCTGTTTTAACGCCTAGCGCTTTAGGATAAAAATGGGGGCCTGCTTTTAAGAGCGCATTTGTTTGCACAAAAACAGTTTCGGGCTGTTTATTGCTTGCAGGTTTGGTATAGCGAACACTTTTCACAACTTGTCTAAAGGTGGGTATCCTCATCCCCAAGCGGGCCATCTGTGCAAGATCAAAAGCTGTGGTCTTATGATGTTTGCATGGAAGACCATGGGGATTAGAAAAATGTGTCTCCCGTATACCATGCGCATGTAAAAACTGGTTCAGCTTCTCCATAAAAGCGGGCACGCTTCCTGAGACATGTTCTGCAATCACATTTGCTGCATCATTTGCCGAGATTAACATCAGTCCATAGAGAAGGTCGCGTAAAGGAAGCACCTCGCCTACCTTGATTCCCATATGACTTCCGCCAAACTCAAGCCTATGCGAAGGATGTTTGGTGCGTCTAATCTGTGGTGCAACGCAACCCAGCGCCTCGGCACTAGCTGTCACTTTCTCATCCAGCATTTCTCCTTTTTCTGAGAGGGCAAAAAGAGCAGTTGCCAACTTGGTCGTGCTTGCAGGGAAACAAAATTTATGGGCATTTTTTTCGAATAGCACCTCGCCCGTTTCGCCATTGATTAAGACGGCGGAAACAGCCGACACATCTACCTTAAGAGGCTGTGCCCAAGCAAGATAGGGCGCAAAAAAAACAAGAAAAAAAAGCCGCAGCAAGCGCATACAAGTTTTTGATTATAAGTGAGTTGTGATTAAGACTTCTCTTTTAACTCAGTAAGCTAAAAAATACATCAAAGGAAAAAAAACAACAACTCACAAAGCTTGACAAGGAGATTTTTTAACGATAAAGTGAAGGAACACGGGGAAGAGGCAAAGATGATCAATCCAATCAAATTAGAAGAAGCTTATCAGGAGTTTTCTCAAAACCTCAAAAAGTGGGTTCCTGATGGGGTGATTTCAGTAAATCTAGGGCTACTTAACGATCTCGGCCTATTGAATAGCGCGCAACTGGAACAGGCAGCACCCGAAAATATCAGCCATTTTTTCCACGTCCTAGAATCGCCTGACAAGATCACGCTCTTTAATGATCAGTTTGCAATCTGGATCGTGCCGAAAAGCGCAGAAGAAACCTCCCCCTCAACACTCACTTTTATCGCGCTTCTCGGTACAGCTACACCCCACCTAGAGCTGGTCTTTTCCACAACAGGCGTCTACAACTCACCGAAATACATTCTGAAAATTTTACAGCACTTCCTCTCCGATGTCGTCGATACAGAGGCCACCATCGCCTCCATCGACAAGAAGAAACAAGCTTAGTAACAGACCGCGAAGTGGCCTGCACAGGAGAAAAAGACGTGCCTGTGCGCGTGCCCAGTTTCGGGTCTCTTCATGATCTAAACTGTTACGGGATTTTTTTGGAGACTCTGAGAATGTTGAAGGGCTCTTGCCTTTCGTAGTTCACCCTGTCCATGAGCTTTTCTACAAAAAAAATCCCGAGCCCACCCTCTTTTCTCTCATCAAGATCGACCGTAGGATCTACTTTTGGATGCTTCTGCACCGGATTGAAAAAGACCCCGCTATCCTTCACGATAAATTGGACCTCTTCTTTTGTAAGATTGCATACGAGGCTAATTTCTCCCTTCTTTCCTGCGTATGCGTGACGAATGATATTCGTAATAATCTCCTCCATCGCCAGCTCCACATCGCCACTCTCCTTACGCGCAAGCCCCGCCTCCGCACAACACTCTCTCACCCAGCGAAGAGCCCCCTCAAGCTCACCCATCTCCGCGCGAATTTCCTTTTCCATATTTTTCAATCGCCTTCTTGCCCATGCTCAAAAAAATATGCAATCTGTTCTTTCGTTCGTTTACCCATGGCTACTTTGACGACCAAGTCCTCGTAAATTTCGTTTTCAAAACAAGACTCAAACAAAACAGGAACTTTGTTGATTTCTAAAAACAAATAAGCCGCTCCCGCTCCAGTTCGCTTATTGCCGTCATTGAATGGATGATTGCGCACGATATGAAACAAATATGCGGCAGCTTTGTCATACGTTGTCGAATGTAAGAATTCTCCAAACATAGTTGCTTTCGGAGTCTCTACCGCAGAGGCCAAAAGATTTAAATCTCTTACCCCCTTCAACCCGCCGAATTTTTCAATGACAGCATCATGAAGTCTGAGAAGTTGTTGGAGCGTTAAGAACTTAATCACTTTTTAGAAAGTCTCTTGAGCATCGGGGCTTTTTCGACGAGGAACTGTTTGAGCAATTTGTCAAATTCCAAATCACTTGCATCTTTGTGCTTTTTCTTGTTCAGGTTTGGCAAATGTTCAATCACAAACTGCCTTAAAGTTACTCCTTCCTTCGCAGCGAGCATTTTAAGATAAGTGTGTTGACGAGCGGGAAAGTCGATTGTTAACCTGACAGTTTCTGATCTATGTTGATGCTTGTGTGACATAACTAGTCCTGTTATTAGCTTAAACACAAGATTACCGTATCGCCGTAAATAAGTCTAACACATCTTCATCTCGTTTAAATTCAACGTATTACGATTTTAAATCAAGCGAACATCTGTGTTGAAAGCTATATCAACTACACCGCGAGGGTCGAACATGTCTACGAACTGCTTGTACATCTCTTGCCTGGCATCGCCGCCGGTTGTTGTTAACAGGAGCTGCTGACCATAGATCGCAACATCTTCCACAATTCGCTCATGCCGGTAGTAGGCGAGAATTGGTCTATTGATTTCTGTCTTTCCGTAGCCTTCATAAAAGCAGTCTTCTTCGTGCGGATTGTTCCAAACATTTGCAACACCTCCGCCAATAAACATTAAGTCGCGCTCCTTGGGCGCCATGATAGGGTCGTCCCAATCCACTATGTAAATTGCCCCCTTTCCATCTACCAAGACGTTGCCCCCATGAATATCTGAATGACAAAGAACAAATTGAGGGGATTGGGTCCTGATTTTTTGAGCAAGCTGTTCGGCGCGGTCTACAAGACGAAGAATTTCCTTTTTGTGCTCTTGCATAAATTTCATCAGCCGCAAGCTGATCTCATCTCCGCTCGTATTTCTTTCGAGGTGAATATAGAGATCTCGAACAATCTCTCGCCATTTAGAGGAATATGTTTCTTTTCTAATTTGTCTTTGGACCGATGGTGGCACCTCAAACGCATGCACACATCTCAGCACCTTGCCCAACATCACCCATTGTGCATTTGTTAAAATATGGCCAAATGCATTTTTGCCTTCGATAAATGGGAATACGATGATCGTAGAATCTTGCATCTTATGCGTTAATCCGCCGTGAATATTTCTTATGGGAGGGATAATCTGTTCAATTCCTGCATCGCGCAAAAGCGCCAAGATCTGAACGCTAGTATCCTGTTTGAGGCCTCGCTTGAGCTTTACAAAATAAGATGATCTGTCTTGTGCCTCTACCCTATATAGCGATGCATGCATATCTGCACCCCATGGAAGGAATGAAAAGGAGACAACTTGAATTCCGTAACCATCATTCAGAGCATCGATCATCTCCTGATCTGACAGATGTAGCTTCTCTTCCACAACTATTATCCTCAAGAATATCAAGATTATACCACTTATCAGTCTTTCTTTTGTCGACTGAAAAAAGAGGCTCTGATAGTGAGTGAGTAGATGGAAATTTACACGATAGGACACTCTACACGCTCGATCGAGGAGATGATCGCGCTGTTAAAAGCGCACGGGATCCAAACTGTGATCGACATTCGAACAATTCCTAAATCAAGACACAATCCGCAATTCAATCAAGAAGTGTTTAAAAACACGCTGAATAAAAATAAAATAGGCTACCGTCATTTGAAAGAACTGGGGGGCTTGCGACACTCTTCAAAAGATTCGATCAACACGGGCTGGATCAACGCTTCCTTTCGAGGATTTGCCGATTATATGCAAACGCCTTCCTTTCAAAAGGGAGTGGAAAAATTGGAAAAAATCGCTGCGAAAAAGCGGTGCGTTCTTCTTTGCGCTGAAGCCGTTCCCTGGCGCTGCCATCGCAGTCTAATAGCCGACGCTTTAACAGTTCAAAAATGGAAGGTTTTTCACATCCAGAGCAGAAGAAGCGCAAAACGTCACAAACGCGCCGCATTTCTAAAAGTTAGAAAGGGCGTCCTTTATTATCCCAGCGCCTCCTAATACCAATTACAGTGCATCATTGATATTTGTGCGCCCTGCTCCCTTACAGCTTGAGGTAGATGAGCGCTTGGACGATCTTTTGTGAGAGGAGGCGAAACACGAGGGAAGTGGAGTCGTCTTGCGCGCCTTCGACAGCATCAAGCTGTCCGAGTGAGTAGCTAATCGTGCGCCGCGGGACGCCGTGCGCGTCGATGAAGAGAAGCTCGCTTAGAGTGTTGGAATCGATATAGTCATAATCGATATTTGCAAAAACTTTTGTGGGCTCGAGCAGTATCTCATTTGTTCTGCTGTCGATGAGGGAGATCTGGACTGTTGCAGTGCGCCGATTCTCATCTGGAACAAGCCTATGACGTCGTTTGCTTTTTGGGCCGTGGCGATCGTACCGGTAACCTATTCTCTCATTCTCGTCAGAGATCAGAACAGCGTCGAGAGTGAGATCCCCGCCAGCACGGACGCATTCAAAATACCCGGAAATGGACAGCTGCTTGATCAACGCGTTGGTGAGAAGACCTTCAGCATCTCCTTTGACGTAGGGCACAGTGAGTGTACGCGCTGAGCGCACCTCCTCTTTTCCCTGAAAGCGATAGCCGCATGAGGTAAGGAGGAGCAAAACAATGAGAAAAGCTCTATTCATCGAACGGTTTCTTCAGAGGGAGAGACGGTGTCGGGTTGCAAGACGAGTAGGCGTTTTTTTGCGAGGCTGGCGCACTTTGTTAAAGGGTAGTTGGATAGAACTTTGGTGTAATAGATGATGGAGGCGTGCGGCTTGTGCGTACGTTCAAAAAACTGGGCTGTTTCATAGAGGTGTGAAGCGTAGATCTCCTGCATCTCCATGAGCATCTTTTCCCCGAGCGCGATCTTTTCATCTTGCGGGAAATCTTGCTTAAACTTGCGTAAATTGATCTCCGCGAGGTCGAGAAAATCGGGGTCTGGATACTGCTTCTGGCACTGCGCGAGGTAGACCTCCCCCATTCCTAAATAGCTTTGAACCGCAAACGCGTGTTTAGGAAATCTCCGGACGAGTGTTTGGTAGGTATCGATACTCGCCTTATACTCTTCATCTTTAAATAATAGTCGCGCTTTTCCGTAGAGGGCTTTTGCGCCAAGCTCATGATGAGGAAGCGCCATGATCACTTCGTCATAAATCTGCAGCGCATCTTCTACAGCTGGAACCCATTTGGGCATGTTTTGCCATCCCAAAAGTGGTTTTTTTGCCCCTTTTTGATACTTTTCTGCGATCGCAAACTTATATTCGATCGCCTCTTCGAAATGTTTGGGTGCGGTCTGCTTTTTTAAGTAGACTGAGAATTCTTGATTAGCAAGCTCATACTCTTCTTGGTGAAAATATCCAACTCCAAGATAAAAAAGAGCTTCTTGCGCAAAAGGGGTCGCTGCAAAATTAAGCTTCACGATGCGAGCCTGCTGTACGAGCTCATCCCACTTCTTTTTTTGATAGGCGTTGAGAGCGGCGCTGTAGTGTTCTTGAACAGAGAGGGTGGCAACCTCTTCCGTATTGACTAACTTGCCTTCCTTGACCGTATAAGCGGCATGGGCGAGAAAAGGGGTGATTGTTAATAAATAAAATATTTTTCTCATAAACTGCCCTTTTCCATAGATAATAACTGATTAATAGAAGATGTCAATCAGCGAAGGGATCTTCTTAAGTTTTTCTTCCAGTGTGCTCCCAAACTCAACCCCCCAAACGCCATCGACCTCGATCGCTTTCTTAATTCCCTGTTTGCTGGCAAATTCAAGCCGAAGGGGGATGGCTCCAGCGTGAGCCCGAAAAAGTTTTTTCAACTCGAGAATATGACTTAAGCGGGCCATGTCTGCATCAAGCCGAAGGCATAACATCTTCGAAGGATCTTTAGAGGGGGCGGGAGTCTGGGCTGTTTTTTCCATATTTTTTTGCCTGATTTCTGACATTTTGACATAGGATTTTGCGCGGTCAAATGCACTATCGCACGCCTGGATCATCTCCTCGGTGACCCCGCTGAGCTCTTCAATCCAGCGGCACTGCAACCGGATGCTCTCGTCGTCACGGTCAACGATAAGTACAGCGTATAGGATCTGATTTTCATTCATCAAATGCTGTTTCTCTTCGTAGAGGTCCGCCCAGATGGGAAGCTCTAGCCTTTCTATGCCATCACTGATTGTGAGAATGGCAAATTTCCTCTGATTTTTTTGTCCTACTTTCACTACGACAGTTTCGATAATAAAAGCAGCGCGTACAACGCTTCCCTTTTCAAGAGTCTCAAATCGACTAAGTGGCACACAAGAAAGGCGCTGCAAAATAGGCTGAAACTCTTCAAGCGGGTGTCCTGTAAGATAAAATCCCAAGAGTTCTTTCTCCCTTTTTAAGATTTTATGTTTGTCCTCTGTTCCCATGATGGTAACGGGGACCTCAATCTGTTCTTCCTCTTCTACAAGCGAAAAAAGGCTGATCACTCCGAGCTCTTTTTCGCGCTGGTCACGCTGGCAAGTAGCAAAGAGCGGATCGACAGTGAGAAGAAGAGCTTGCCGCGGTGTCTTGGTAAAGTCAAAACAGCCCGATTCGATTAAACATTCGACCACTTTTTTTCCTACTTTTTTCGTGTCGATGCGCTTCAAAAAATCAGCAAGAGATTTAAAAGCGCCCCCCTTTTTTCTTTCCTGTTCGATCGTCTCTACGACAGCAGCACCCACGCCTTTGATGGCAGTGATTGCAAACCGGATCCCTTTTTCTGTGGCGATAAATTCACTGCCAGACTCGTTCACGTCAGGCGGCAGGATAGCAATCCCCATCACTTTGCACTCGGCAAGGATTTTGGCAACTTTTGTGAGATCGTCGCGATCGGAAGTCATTAGAGCTGCCATCCACTCGCCGGGGTAGTGAGCTTTGAGATAGGCGGTCACATAGGTTAAAAAACCGTAGGCAGCAGCGTGGGACTTGTTAAATCCATAA
>JBIOJU010000024.1:0-10531 GCA_044451165.1 Chlamydiales bacterium
ATCTAATCTCATCTTGAACAAATCGAAGGGCAAGAAGAGCCAGGTCCTTCGGATTGGTCGTGCTGGCTTGCCAGCTGTCCACAAGATCTAGCATCTCCTGAGGGCAGCTACTATCAAAATCATCCGGAATTACAAAAAGCGGGGAGAGTTGCGCGCCTACTTCTTTCCAGCTCTTATATTCGCTGATTTCAATGCGCGGGGAAGATGAGTACCAGATCGGTTCATCGGGTTCACGCGCGCGCGGAGTTGTATGGCAGATTTCCCATTTCCATTCTCGTAGTGTGGGAGAGAGGTCGCGGATGGTGGCCTCTAAGCTGGTATGCTCTGGTTTTATGGCAAAAGAGTGGCTCGGATCACTGAGCAGACGGTAGGAGAGTTTTTCTACAGGCATCGAGTATTGAAGATAGATCATGTCGGTGTAGTGCGAAGTAAAGAGCGGATTTTGTCCGATGAGAGAGTAGGAGTATTCCACAATATCTCCAACGCGGATGTCTTCTAGGAGATAAATAGCTGTGAGGTCGCCAACATAGATCCCAAAGTCTAAGCCAACCTCCTTCTGGAGTACATGGTGCTCGGCACTCGCTAAACGATCTGATTCGACTCCATCTCGAAAGACACGAATTTTGTGCACCACAACTTTTCTAAATGAGGGTTCAAAGTCGATCGAGATTTTTGAGATGGTATCTACGCCTGTTTGAGAGAGGGCTTTGAGCGCAATGTGCTTGTATACTGTTTTCTCTGCCCAATTTTTTTGCTTGTCGATCAGAAGATATTGGACATGCTCTGATTGTGTCGAGTCATCAGAATTTAACTCAAAATCGCACGGCACGACCCATGGAGCTGGGGGAGCGATAGACAGGTTGTCGTTCGCGTCATCCGACAGCGCTCCCGCAAAGCAGAAGAGTGGCAAACAGACTAGAGTAAAAAAAATGCGCTTGAACATCATAGCCTCCAGTAAAATTTTCCGAAGGGTCAAGTGTAGTCGGTCAAACATTTACCTTCATGAATAATCGCATTTTTCTGCTTGACCACAAGCTGGTTTGTGAACAGAATCACATTTTTTTGAGGATGAGATCTAGATGTCCGAATTGCCCCGCTTGATAAATGGTATCACTTCTTACCTGTCGCTTACCAAGCCAGGCATCTTGATGGGAAACCTCATTACAGCAGCAGCGGGCTTTGCACTGATCTCGAGAGAAAGTTGGGATGTTCCGCTGCTCACAGCCATGCTGAGCGGCCTTGCGCTTGTCATGGCATCGGGCTGCGCCTTCAATAATTATCTAGACCGCCGTGCCGATGAGAAGATGTCTCGAACGAAAAATCGACCTCTCGCAACAGGGAGCATTCCTCTTCGACATGCACTTCTGTTCGCGACGATTCTTTGCTGTGCAGGAGCATGCACACTTCTGTTCTACACCAATATTCTTACAACAGTGATTGCTCTCGCAGGATTTTTTGTTTATGTAGCCCTTTATACTATTTGGAAATACCGCACGGTGCATGCAACACTCATTGGCAGCATCGCAGGAGCGACACCCCCAGTCGTCGGCTACTGTGCTGTGAGCCACTCGCTTGATCTTCCCTCCCTGATTCTTTTTGTAACGCTCGTTCTCTGGCAAATGCCCCATTTTTTTGCGATCGCCATCTTCCGCCTGGATGACTATGCCGCTGCATCGATTCCGGTGCTGCCACTGAAACGAGGCTTCCATGCCACAAAAATCCAGATGCTTCTGTACACCATCGCCTTCATTATTGTTGCCCTATCACTTTTCTTCTTTGGATATGCTGGGTATGGTTACATGACGACTCTGATTGTTCTAGGTGGCGCATGGCTCATACTGACAATACAGGGTTTTAAGGTAGAAAATCATAAACAGTGGGCGCGCAAGATGTTCCTTTTTTCTCTTGCAATAATCACATCCCTCTCTTTTATGATCATTTTAAGATTGTAATCTGGGCCGTTAAGGCCTGGAATTGAGAAGGCTTGGAGGGGGCCTTCACACCCCATCCAATCCTAGTTTTGAACGGAGCGCTTGTCGCAATCACGGTCCTTTAGGGCCGGGTTAGACAAGCTACCTTTCAGGCCAAAATCCTTACCGTCGGAGAATCTCCTTCCTTTAGGAAGGAGTTCTTCAAAACACCCGGCCCCCAAAGGGCCGGATTTCAACCGGAGGAGAAGATGAATAATCTCGCTGTTCAATTACATGAGACCGTAGAGGCTTACAACGTACTGCAGGAGCCTACGGCGCAACTCGCTACATACCTTTCTAGTCCAGAGCACAGAGGTGTATATAAAATTGTCCTTCTCGTGAATCACCTCTTTCGCGCTGCCGCCATGACAGCACTCACCATGGCTCTTCCCTTGCCATCACTTGCTGCGCACACGGTCTGTTTTTTGGGGTCTCTCTGCTATCGACTGACGGCAGAGGCGCGCTGCGCTTACAAATTTGCGCTCCCGGCGTTTGCCGGTTCCGTCGCCCTGCCTCTCGGTTACGCAGCAGGTGTAGATCTCATAAGCGGCGCAGCGTGCGCGTCTCTTGCTGCGTTTTCCGCCGCGCTTCTTTCAGTCACACTCGTCGCCGCCTATGTTGCCTACATCGTACTCACCGTGAGCTACGATGTAGATCATCGGTAACAGAATCTTGCTTGCGAAAGGCCCCTACGGGAGTAATGATAAAAACGATTGAATGATACAACGATAAAAAATTTTTCGGCGCATGACGCCCGATGCGGCAAAGCCGCAAGGTTCTTCTTCTTATCATTATTTCGTTACATCATTTTTATCATTACTCCCGTAGGGGCCCTGACCAAGAGAGGCCGATGACTATCTGTGAAAAAAACTTAACGTGATGCGCATGGGATGACCCTGGTCATCCTGTTATTCTGCGATTTTTCCATCATGCATATCATGTTTTTTTGTCGTTCGATACCAAGTGTTGAAATTGATGCTACCAAACGCCGTGCGCGCAGACTCGTCCGCAGATGATGCCGAGGAGTACGCCGAAGATAGAAAAATCGATCTTGGCGGCAGCGCTAAATGTCACGGGAAATCCCATCAGTGTGGGGATAAGCATGCCGGCGAGATGCGCAGCGATAATGCCCAGAACCAATCGCATGATTCTGTATTCTCGTCCTTGCATGCAGGTGCGATTTAACACAACAATTGTGAACAGGGTTGTGCCCACGAACAGCCCTCCGCAAATAGCTCCTCCCGCCATAGAAGCGGTAGTCATAATAGGCGCGAGTAGAGCACCCACCCCTGCACCCACTGGCATTGATATAAGCCAAAGCGTTAGAGGAGAGAAAAATGATGGAGATTCTGCGCGTGATGCCATAAGAACTCCTGCAAAAAAATAAAGAATATGAATTTTAGCAGGATCGCGGCAAAAGAAAAAAGTGATTAAGCGCGCAAGTAGCGGGCCATCGGCTGACCTTGCCGATTTAAGATGTCGGCGCTCAATCCCGCGATAATAGTAAGGGAGGCGACGATGACTTCCGCTTGCCCGAGAGACACAGTAAGACCCAGAAGATTGCATGCTCCAAAGGCAACAAGAGCGCCCGCGAGCATGGAGACCGCAAAGCGAAAGGTTCTAGCGGCTACGCTATCCCCAAGAAAGGACAATCCTTCAGAGACTAGGATTCTGATCAGATGCATCGTCCCTCCAAACCAAAATCCAGATAGAGGAGACATCTTTGTCAAAAGGTACGCAGTAGCTGCACCGATCGCACCTGCGCCTACAAATTCAGCTGCTGGAATGGTTTGAGATGCCATAAAATTACCTCGCATTTGTTTAATGCGAAAGATTGTACCATTCTTTCTCATAAAGAATAGGACAAAAGATTAATTAAAAGCAGAGCATATCAAAACAACTGTTCAAGTTGTGTTGGACGTTGTTGCGCAAATCGAGACAAACCACCGAGCACACCGAGAGCACCGAGCAGAACCGGGAGAAATTGCAGGATGACAGAATGACCATCCTGGTCATCCTATTATTTGCTCTTCATCTCGGTGTTCTCGGTGCGCTCGGTGTTTATTTTTTTCGATTTATGCAACAACGCCCATCTTTTATGCATTTTTCTTCTTTTCTTAGTGTCTTGGTGTCTTTTTCTCCCTTTGCGTTTAACTCTTCTATTTAGTGAATCGCCTGACGACTTAAGACTTGGTGACTTTCTTGTCTTTTTGGGTGGCGATGCGGACGCCGCGCGCTTGGGCGCCTTTGATGAGGAGATCTTGGAGAGAGAAGCGGAGTTTTTTTTAACTTTTGGCGGGGCTTGGGGGCAAAGTGCAGATCCACGAGTGGAGTTCTGCCTTTTCGTTAACTAGTGGTAGAGCTTATCTAGAATGAATTTGTCCTCGATGAAGCGTTTTGCCCAGGTTGGGTGGGTCTCATTGGCGGTCTTGCGCTCTACGATTGTTAATCCAGCTGCTCGCCAACGAATAGAGGTTCGCTCCCGGCTGCCCAAAGGGAGTCGTCATTCGCAAGAGTGTTTATCGCCTTTCGCTCCTCAACACTCGACAATTTAAGACCCGCGAGTAACTGATCAGCATGATCTTTTGTTGTTAGGACATGTATTCTTTTTGCAAGAACATTTTTTCTGTTCGATTCTTTCAAACGCTTGTTCTGCTCTTGCAAGGAGATGAGAAACGTCCGGCAATCAGCAATGCTCGGAACACCTTGCGACCAGAGATCATTGTTTTCTTGCAAACGCGCAAGGGCTTCTTTTTCTGTGAAATTTATGCCGTTTAAAATTTCGGAAAGCCCCTCTCGCAACCGTTTTTCTCTCAGGTTGTGAATAAGAACTTTGCGGCACAAAGCAGTGAAACCTTGAGGTCCATCAAGAAAGGCGATCGTTTCTTTCCAATCAATACCATTGTCCCCTTTAAATTTTGGATAAAAGTGGTCGTACAGCTGCTGACTGGTTAGGTTGCCAAGAGGCCAAAATTTCTCGTTTTGCACTAGAATATCTATTGCAATTTCGCGTGGGATGGAAAGGCCTGTTAGTGTTTTTTCCAGTCGCAGATCTGTAAACATCTCGCGTCGTGTCGCAAGAACTTCCAACCTATCTTCAGCTTTTCGTACGTTTTGCTTGGCCTGCTCCAGATCGATTGAGATGGAAGAATAAGCCCCATGAAGTATGCGTAGTTCTTTGGTGGCCCAAAGCGAGCCGCAATAATTCATGACGCTGTAGACAGCCCATCTCACTAAATCGCCGCTACTCCAGTGCCGTTGTTGTTTTTGGACATTTTGTGACCCTGGAATAACTGTTGAAACTAAACCGCATGATTTAATAATTCCTGACATAAATACTCCAAATGAATAATATATTAAAATATAAATTTATTATATAAAAAATGGGTTAAAAAGTAAACAAATAAATTTAATTTCAAGCAGCTGATTGTCAAGACCTTAGTGTTTATCTACTTCTCTGCCTTGGTGACTTTCTTGACTTTTTGGGTGGCGATGCGGACGCCGCGTGCTTGGGCACCTTTGATGAGGACATCTTGGAGAGAAAAGCGGAGTTTTTTCAGCTTTTGGCGGGGCTGGGGGACAAAGTGGAGGTCGACGAGGATCTCTGGTTTGGCCGAGAAGTGCTGGAGTTCTGCCTTTTCGTCAAAGTAGTGGTAGAGCTTGTCTAGAATGAATTTGTCCACGACGAAGCGTTTTGCCCAGGCTTGGTGGGTCTCTTTGTCTTTATAGATGACGCTCATGACGGTCTTTTTATCTGCGAGCGCAACCCACGCTGCGCGTTCGATGAACTGCTTTTCGGGAATGTTGATCACTTTGTAGGTCCCGTCTTTGAAAAAGATGAGGAGCTTGTCAAAGTTTGTGCATTTTAGCTCGATCGATCCCGTGACTTTTGTGCCGACAAATCCGTTTGTAGGATCAAATCCTACTGTGATCTGTTTTGTTTCGATGGCGCGTCTGTCGATCTCCTCGATCGATTTGATGCGGGTCTTGCGCGGGTAGACCTTGCCATATTTTTCGATGAGCACTTTGATGTAGTTGATCGTGTATTTTTTAACGTTTTTAAGATCTTTTTCCACGCGCGTGAGTGTTTCTTCGAGGAGGGAGATCTCTTCATAGTTCTTGTCGATGTCAAAGCGGGAGATGCGGCGGATCGGGATCTGGAGGAGTTTTTCTCGGTCTTCGTGCGTGGGCTTGCGCAGTAGTTTTTTCTCGTATGGTCTAAACGCTTCTTCGAGAGTATCGTGAATGATTTCAAGTGTTTTTGCGGTCTCGATTTTTTTGTAAATCCTGTTCTCGATGAAAATTCTTTCTAGGGTTTTGTAGAAGATCTTTTCTAGAATACGCGCTTTTTCAATCTCCAGCTCTCGTCTATGAAACTCTACGAGTTTTTCTGCATTGTACTTGAGAATTTCATGCACATCGGTCTCCCATGGAAGACCGTCTTTAATGACGATGATTTGCGAGGAGATCGGCACTTCGCACTCGGTAAATCCATAAAGGGCATCTAGCATCTCTTCGGCGTATTGTCCACGCGGTAGCTTGATCTCGATCTCAACATCCCTGGCGGTGTAATCATTGATCGCTTCGATCTTGATCTTTCCTTTTTTGGCCGCTTCATCGATGGAGCGGATGAGGCTCTCTGTCGTGGTGCCGTAGCAGATTTCGCGAATGACGAGAGTTTTTGGATCTTTGACCTCAATTTTTGCGCGGAGTTTAACCTTGCCTCGACCCTTGTCATACTGGCTTCTGTCCATGATGCCGCCCGTAGGAAAGTCGGGGAAGATTTTAAAATCTCTTCCTTCAAGATAGGCGATCTCTGCTTCCAAAAGCTCTGTGAAATTATGGGGAAGAATATGGGTCGACATGCCGACAGCAATCCCTTCTGCTCCTTGCATCAGGAGAAGAGGAATTTTTGCGGGTAGCGTCACTGGTTCAAGATTTCTTCCATCGTAGGAGGGAAGCTTTTCAGTGATATCAGGGTTGAAAAGAGTCTCGCGTGCAAGAGGGGAGAGGCGGGTTTCGATGTAGCGCGCAGCAGCAGAGGGATCTCCCGTGTAGATGTTACCAAAATTTCCCTGTCTATCTAAGGCAAAGCCCCTATTTGCAAGAGTGACAAGCGCCTCATAGATAGGTGCGTCGCCATGCGGGTGGAGCTGCATGGTTTGACCTACGATGTTTGCGACCTTGTGTAGTTTTTCATCATTCTGTTTCCATAGGGTTTCAAGAATGCGTCTCTGCACCGGCTTTAGCCCATCGACTACATTAGGGATCGCTCTGTCGAGAATGACATAGGAGGCGTACTTGAGAAAGTGCCCCTTCATCTGGTGTTTTAAATCATCCATTTTCATTCACCAGGTTTGTCATGATAAATTCTTTTCGCGCTGGAGTGTTTTTACCCATGTAAAATTCCAGTGTGGGTTTGATGTCAGAAAGATTCTGAATGACAACAGGCAGCAGTCGAATATCTTTTGCAATGAACTGTTTAAATTCGTCCGGCGAGATCTCTCCAAGACCCTTGAAACGGGTGATCTCCACGCCCCGCTTGAGCTCCTTTTCTGCGCTGTTTTTTTCTTCTTCTGTGTAGCAGTAGATCGTCCTCTCTTTATTTCTCACTTTGAACAGGGGAGTTTCAAGAATGTAGAGATGACCATTTAGGACAAGACCTTCAAAGTAGGTGAGGAAGAAGGTGACCAGCAGGTTGCGGATGTGCATTCCGTCGACGTCTGCATCTGTTGCAAGAATCACCTTGTTGTACCGCAGATTGCCGATATCCTCTTCGACATTGAGTGCTGACATGAGGTTGTACATCTCCTCATTTTTGTAGAGCTGGTCCAGCTTCATGCCATGGACGTTAAGGGGTTTTCCGCGCAAAGAAAAGACAGCCTGTGTGAGCGGGTCGCGTGACATCACGATCGAGGCTGAGGCAGACTCTCCCTCTGTGAGGAAGATCATTGTGCGCTCGCCCTCTTTTGACCCATCGCCGAAATGGAATTTCGAATCGCGCAGTTTGGGGATCTTGAAGGAGATCTTTTTTTGTTTTTCTTTTGCTTCTTTTTTGACAGCGGCAAGCTCTTTGCGAAGTTTTTCATTGAACAAGATCCGGTCGGTGATCTTCTTGGCCGTCTCAGGATTTTTATAGAGGAGATTTTGTACCGCTTCATTGACCTCTTGGACAATCGCTCCGCGGATCTCGCTGTTTGAAAGTTTGTTCTTGGTTTGCGATTCGAAGACGGGATCTTTCACCTTGACGAGGATCGTTCCAACCATCCCCTCGCGCACATCGACTCCTTGGAAGGTCTTTTTTGCGTACTCGTTCACCCCTTTGAGGATCCCTTCGCGGAATGCCGAAAGGTGGGTTCCGCCATCTTGAGTATACTGGCCGTTCACAAAGGAGAAGTAGGTTTCGCCATAACTTGTGGTATGGAGGAAGGCAAATTCTAATGTTTTTCCTCGGAAGTGGAGAGGTTCGTAAAGGCGGTCATCTTTCACTTCCGCGTTGATGAGATCTAAAAGTCCACCCTCTGAAAAGACTGTTTCTCCATTGAAGAGCAGCGTGAGGCCGGTGTTGAGATAGGCGTAATGCCAGAGCCTTTTCAGGATAAGCTCTTTTCTGAAGGAGAACTTTTTGAAAATTTCGAGATCGGGAGTAAATTCGATATAGGTTCCATCAGGCTCTTTCGTTTTCCCCTTCTTTTTATCGCGGAGCACACCCTTGGAGAAGGTCGCCTCCACAAACTCGCCCTCGCGAAAACTCCTTACCGTAAAATGAGAGGAAAGCGCGTTTACCGCTTTGGTTCCTACGCCATTCAAGCCGACAGAAAATTGAAAAACATCATCATTGTATTTTGCGCCTGTATTGATCTTGCTGACGCAATCGATCACTTTGCCCAGGGGAATTCCCCGTCCAAAGTCGCGCACAGAAACTGTTGAGCTTTTTTCATTAAGATCAATAATGATCTTCTTGCCGTGGTGCATGATGAACTCATCCACCGCGTTATCAATCACCTCTTTGAGCATGATATAAATGCCGTCATCGGGGTGCGATCCATCGCCCAAACGACCAATATACATCCCTGAGCGGAGGCGGATGTGCGCCAGCGCATCTAGAGATAAAACAGCACTCTCATCGTACTTTTTGCCCATAAACATGTATTTTATATGATCTTGCGCTTTTTCGCAGTAAGCTTATATGAGCTTATTATTATAAAAAACCCCTCTTTTTATGATACTGTGATGTAAGTGATTGACTATGAGCTGGATAATCTGTTTCCAGTAAAATCCCTCATAGAAAGTTATTTTTAAACATGCGCGCGATAAGGGGTTATTGCATGCATTGGAAATAACCAGAGGACCCCGAGATGAAGAAAGAACTACCACAGAGACAAGAAACCAGAGAGTAAGAAAAAGAAAGTTATTTCTCTTCTCAGTGGTAAAAAATCCTCTTTCTTCATCTCGGTGCTTTCGGTGAGCTCGGTGGTTATTTTTTCCGAATTATCTAACAACGCGCATGTGGGAGCTACCATTTGACTAGAGGCGGTAATGAGCAGAGAATGGCATCGGGATTCCCCCCAGAGCGGAAACCAAACTGGGTGCCTCTATCGTAAAGGAGGTTAAATTCGACATAATGGCCCCTCGCTTTGAGTTGGGCTTCTTTTTCTTCAAGGGTGAAGGGTTGGGAGATGCGTCTTGCGTAGATTGGCAGGATTGTATCCAAAAAGCTATCACCTATGCTTTTCCATAGGGCAAAATCTTCAGCAAAATTTCCACGATTAAAATGGTCAAAAAAAATGCCCCCTACGCCCCGCTCCTTTTTGCGGTGGGGGATGAAAAAATAGTCTGCAGCGTTTTTAGAAAAGGCAGTATAGAGCTCTTGACCCAATGTCTTTTTGGCCACTTCATGAAAATAGGATGTGTCATTTTCGTAGGGAAAGCCCATGGGTGTAAGGTCATATCCACCACCAAACCAAAATCTCTCTGAAGTTCTGATGTAGCGCAAATTCATGTGCACAGTGGGTGCGTGCGGATTTGTCATGTGGGTGATCAGGCTGATTCCTGTAGCAAAGAAGGGGCCTGTTCCATCCTGCATAGGGAATGCGTCTCCCTGGATCTCTGAGAAATTGACAGCGGCACGTTCAAAAACATCTCCACGGATCTCCCCAATTTCACCACCGCCAGAACCAGCGTGATAGGGCCAGATTTTTCTCTGTAAGCAGGGCGTTTTTTCTAATTCAAGAAATGAGGAGAGGATCTTTTCGCGCAAAGATTTCAGAAATGCGGTAACTTCTTCCATGACAAGGAATATAAATGACCAAGGAAAAAAAGACTCGCGTGATCGTTTTAGGGGGAGGGATCTCGGGGCTTGCGCTCGCATGGTACCTATCCAAACAGAATGTTGATCGTCTCCTTTAAGAAAAAGAGGCAAGGGTGGGCGGGGTCGTCGGCAGCTCCATTTCCGAGGAGTTTTTTTTCGAACGCGGTCCGAGAATGTTCCAAGAGAGTAGGTCGCAACCATTATTGGACCTCATCGATGAAGTTGGTCTGAGAAGTGAGCTCACCTACGC
>JBIOJU010000025.1:0-10323 GCA_044451165.1 Chlamydiales bacterium
AATTGAAGCATGAGAGGGAAAGGCTCGTCAGAATTGTAAAAGAGAGCGCCCCTTTTTCCAGCCGACCAGCTGAATCGGTGCATCAGGATTACAGACAACCCCCATTTCCGCCTTGCTTCCTAAAGCCAGATACCGGGTGCCGATTTCAAACATTGCCACAAATCCACCTGTTGCAAAATGTTCTGCCACATTTTGGCTAAATGTAAACTCTGGCAATCTGGCCGACTCGCCTACCTGTTTTTGAACGGCTCCTTTTTCTGGAAGAGATGTGTTCGCATTCGCGGTTTCCCCTCCTGCTGACCCCTCTTTTACCATCTCCAGAAGTTGAGATCTGCCGCATCCTCTCCAAACAATGGCAGTGTCCTGATCAAAAGGCTTTGGACCTGGCTTAAAGACCTTTCCAAAGCTTTTATGCAAAGTTTTGAACATCTTTTCTATACCAAATTTCTTTCCTTTTTTTGAAATTTGATCTGCTATGAGCGGCCCTTCCTCTTGTATCGTTCTAGTTACCAGCTCTGTTATTTTTTCAGGTTTTTTTCCTGAGTATTTACAATAACATTAAATGTTTGACTTAATTCATTTATTGAATTTGACATAAATTAAATTAATATTATTAATATAAAGATTATTATATTACTTTCATCCTTAATTGTAAACTATTTATTTTAAAATCTTAACATGTTGGTTATAAGGATTTTGTAAAATTTACAAGTGCGCGGACAAACAAATGTAGGTGTCCAATCCAGAAATAGATAGATCGCTAGACTTTTTTACCTTTGGCCTTTATCCTTTTTACTTCGGGCTTTCTTGCCCAGGTGGTGAAATTGGGAGACACGCCAGATTTAGGTTCTGGTGCCGCAAGGCGTGTAGGTTCGAGTCCTATCCTGGGCAACTTTTTAAACTCAAAACTTAAGAATGAGAAGAGTGAAACGCAAAGTGAAGAAAAAAAGACACCAAGACACAAAGAAGAGAAGAAAAATGCATAGAAGATGGTTGTCCAGTGTATTTCTTTCTTCTTTGTGTCTTTCTGTCTTTTTCTTTCTTTGTGTTTAACTCTTCATCTTCCTGCACGTCAGCGCGGAGTTCTTAAACATTCAAAAAAAATCTGCCGGGAACTGCTGAACTGAAGACAAGAAGCTTCCCATTTTTGCCTTCATCCTTTATAGTTTAGCCTTTACACAATTGGGGTTTTATGGAACGCGGAACGGTAAAATGGTATGATGAAGTCAAAGGGTACGGCTTTATCACTTCGGACATCAGCAAAAAAGATCTCTTTGTCCACTCATCTCACGTAAACAATCTCGAAAAAGCCCTCGAGACGGGCGACCGTGTCGAATATGATGTAGGAGCAGGCCCAAAGGGTCCGCAAGCTCAGAATGTCAGGCTAGTCCAGGAGTAGATTTTGCGCGAGCAGCTACTCTCAGATCTCTCGAAGCAGCTAGAAGATCTTCGCACTGCCGGCTTATATAAAACCGAGCGAGTCATCGCTTCTCCTCAGCACGCACTCATCCGCACAGTAAACGGCAAAGAAGTTCTCAACTTTTGCGCGAATAACTATCTTGGCCTTTCCAATCATCCGACTCTTGTGCATGCGGCTCAAGAAGCAGTTGCAAAATATGGATTTGGAATGTCGTCTGTTCGCTTTATTTGCGGCACCCAAACGATCCATAAAGAGCTCGAAAAGCGTCTCTCCCATTTTTTAGGAACAGAAGACACGATCCTTTACTCGTCTTGTTTTGATGCAAATGGTGGTCTCTTTGAAACGATCCTTTCAGAACAGGATGCGGTCATCAGCGACGAGCTTAACCATGCGAGCATCATCGACGGCATTCGTCTGTGTAAAGCCAAACGCTTCCGCTACAAAAACAATGATATGTCCGATCTCGAAAGTAAACTTCGAGAGGCCAAAGAGGCGCGCTATCGCCTCATTGCAACAGATGGCGTCTTTTCCATGGATGGGATCATTGCAAATTTAGAAGGGATCTGCGATCTCGCTGAAAAATATGACGCGCTTGTCATGGTCGACGATTCTCACGCCGTGGGTTTTATGGGCGAAAAGGGCCGTGGTACCCACGAACTTTGCAAAGTGATGGACCGGATCCATCTCCTCACAGGCACAATGGGCAAAGCTTTGGGCGGTGCTTCTGGTGGATACACGAGTGGCCGTAAAGAGATCATCGAGTGGCTGCGCCAGCGTTCTCGTCCCTATCTTTTTTCTAACACAGTTGCTCCTGTGATTGTTGCGACCTCTTTAAAAGTCTTAGATCTCCTGGAAGCGAGCGATCATCTGCGACACAAATTGCAAGAAAATACCGCCTATTTCCGCCAGGAAATAGAAAAAATGGGATACAAGATCGTTCCAGGCACGCACCCGATCACGCCCGTGATGCTCGGCGATGCAAAACTCGCATCAGAGCTTGCAGAGCGTCTGCTCCATGAGGGCATTTACGTGATCGCCTTCTCCTACCCCGTAGTTCCACAAGACAAAGCCCGCATTCGCGTTCAAATTTCAGCTGCACATGAAAAAAAGCATCTGGACCTCGCCCTTGCCGCGTTTCATAAAACGGGCAAAGAGCTCAAAATACTTTAAACGGATTAATTCACCATGAAAGCACTCGGAAAATTAAAAAAAGAGCCTGGCCTTTGGATGTATAAAGCTCCGATGCCAGAGATCGGACCTAACGACCTGCTCATCCGTGTGAAAAAAACAGCCATCTGCGGAACCGATCTTCACATCTATCAATGGGATCGTTGGGCGCAGGAGACGATTCCTGTTCCAATGACCGTGGGACATGAATTTGTGGGCGTGGTCGAAAAAATGGGAAGCGAAGTCACAGGCTTTAAGCCAGGCGACCGCGTCTCAGGCGAAGGACATCTGATCTGCGGCACCTGCCGCAATTGTCGCGCGGGAAAACTGCACCTTTGTCGCAATACGATTGGTGTGGGAGTTCACAGGGCGGGCTGTTTTGCCGAGTTTCTCGCCATTCCTGCCATGAATGCTGTGCAAGTGCCAAAAGAGATTAGCGATGATGTCGCCTCATTTTTAGATCCACTTGGAAATGCGGTCCATACTGCTCTTTCATTTGACCTCGTCGGTGAAGATGTGCTCATTACAGGCGCAGGGCCCATCGGTATCATGGCAGCTGCAATCGCAAAACACGCCGGTGCCCGTCGTGTAGTGATCACAGATATCAACGACTATCGCCTCAAGCTCGCAAAAAAAATGGGTGTCACTCAAGCTGTTAACGTCACGAAAAAAAACCTCACAGACGTGATGAAAGATCTTGGTATGGTGGAGGGCTTCGATGTGGGACTCGAGATGTCGGGCAACCCGTCCGCCTTCCATAGCATGATCGACGCGATGAACCATGGAGGTAAAATTGCACTCCTGGGCATCCTTCCCGACGGCGCACCCGCCGCGTGGACAAAAGTCATTTTCAAAAGTTTAACTCTCAAAGGAATCTACGGTCGAGAGATGTTTGAAACCTGGTACAAGATGATCAGCATGCTACAGAGCGGCCTCGATGTCACGCCAGTGATCACGCACACCTTCCCCGCCAAAGACTTTCAAAAAGCCTTCGACATCATGCTGCTTGGTCAGTCGGGAAAAGTCATCCTAGAGTGGTAATAAAAAAGAGGATGGCTTTTGGCCATCCCCTTTCTGGTTTTGGAAACACCACTTACAGTTGGCAAAGTTCGATAATTTCTCCAATATTCTTTTCAAGTTTAGACTTGCTGAGGAAGAATTCAGCAGCATGTCTAGTGCGAAGTTGCATGTCATGATCTGTGATGAACTTGCTCTGTGTGACACTCATATCAGCACGCAGGCGGATATTTTGAGCTTCGAGTTCAGCAATGCGTCTTCGGCGTTCTTCATCTTCAGTATAAATTTTCAAAATCTCGCCAGTATTACGAGCGAGCATGATTTTGGCATGTTCGACGTCTGCAGCGATAGCAAGAGGATCTGCTGCGCCAAGCATCAGCTTCTCCTTTCTTGAAATCTCTCTCTGCAGGTTGTCGTTCATCTCTTGCAATTCACGAACCCTTAGAATATTGTGGTTCTGAAGTGTAAGACGTTCTTCTCCCATGTAGAAGCCAGCGCGCTCTTCAGGAGAGAATGCTTTTCGTACGGGTTGAGCCATGACAGCGTCTTTTAGATGAGCTGTATGGCTATCTCCCATTGCCTGTTGAACTTCAGGCTGAGTACTAGAAATCACATGTGGTTGCATAGATACCCCCTTTCGCAACGTTACGCTACCCGAGACACATTCTCAGGTGCGTCTAATGTGATTCTAGTAAATAAAAATAAGTTTGTCAAACTAACTCGTAATTAACTTTGATTAATTAATTGTATTATCTAGTAAAAATGGAGATCTTAACAGAATCTTAATGAAACAACTACCCTGTCCCTGTGATACAGGCAAATCATATGCTGCTTGCTGCGGCCGCTATCATGCAGGCGCCCTTCCGGAAAATGCCCTTATGCTGATGCGTTCCCGCTATAGCGCCTACGCAAAAGGGTCTATTGATTACATCATCCAGACAACCCATCCAGGTTCAGAGCAGAAAAAAGAAAAAAATGAGTGGGAGCAGGAGATCCGTGACTTTTCAGAAAACACGCAATTCATCCGACTCGAAATCCATGACTTTGAAGATGGAGAAACGATTGCGCATGTCACCTTCACCGCCCATCTCTCCCAAAATGGACACGACATCTCATTTAGGGAGAGAAGCCTATTCGAGAAGCTTGGACAAAAGTGGCTCTATGTGCGCCCAGAAGTATTGGAAAATCTATAGGGAAAGAAAAGAAGCAAAGATCCGCTTCGCGGGCAGGATTGCGCTAGCCGCGCGGCAGGATAAAAAAGGAGATTTTTTACCACAGAGGCAAGAAAGAGCGTCTCTTTTCTCTGTGGTGAAATTCTTTCTTCTCCCCATCGTGCCGCGACGGGCAGTCGCGACCTAAGCCCGCGAAGCGGATCCTTGCTTCCCTATTCTTTCTTCTCTTTCTTCTTTCACCCTTTTTGCTATGAGCAAGGTTCAAAGATTCTTTAAGTATTTTGTAAATTTAAATGCTCTGTTATGTTTTGCCCAACAACCAAGGGGTTCTTATATGAAATCCAAAATTTATTCACTCGTTGCAACTGGATGCATGCTCATGGGCATGAACACGGCTTTCTCTGGAGAGATGCATCTCTACCCGTTTCGTCCCGAGCAGTCTGCAGAAGCTGTCACTCCCGATGCCAATTTCTACCCACTCCACTGCGGATGGTTGAACAACAAGTTCATCGCAAATGATGCAATTTCCCTCGGCGATCGCTCGCAATGGCGCGTCGCACATGAAACTTTAGATATACTCGCGGATTGGGTCACTGGAGATCCCATTGTCGTCTCTCCAAATTACACCCCTCTCTCTCCCTTTCCCTACTGGATCAAAAACGTCCGCACAGATAAGTCTGTGATGGCAAGTTTGTTTCTGGGCTCTGAAGAGTTTGGCAAAAACTCCCACTGGATTATCCACATCGACAGCGAAAATCAACGCCTCTTCTTGGAAAATCGCCTTGGTTTCGAAGTCGATCAACGCGATAAGGAAAAATTTGCAGATTGGGCATACAAAGATACCGTGATCATTGGAACTAGCAATACCTGGTTTACACCTTATGACTACATCCTGATCAACACAGCACGCAATCAATACGTTCGAGTCAAAATTTACTAGGAGAAAAGATCATGTCATCAGCAGCATCTAGAATTGCAGGAGCCCCATACACACGCATAGACAGTGAACCACGCCCAGGCTGGTGCGAGTGCAACACGTTGAAAAATCTTGCTACCATTGTTGGTGTGATTGCAGTCGCAATCTTTGGACTACTACTCATCATGGAGTGGCCAATACTCACACTTCCTCTTGCAGTGATTGCAGGAAAGATGATCTATGATTTTGTCATGGCCCTTTCTTGCATGCGAGACTAAGCAGACTTAGAGGCGAAAGGAATTCGCCTCTTGAATCAATTCCACATTTGTTTTAGCCTCTAGATTTTAGCCAGTACAACAGGAGGTTTCTATGGGTAAAGAAAAAGAACCACGTAAGGAAGATAGAAAAAAAGCACAAAAATCTCTCAAAGAAAAGCGTGCTGCAAAGACAGAAAAAAAGAAGTCCAAGTCGGGCTTCTAACAGAAACGATGAGTGATGAACTGAAGAGTGAAGAGGAAGAGAGAGGAGAGTAATTCTTTATCTTTTCACTCATCATTCATCATTCATAGCTCATCACTTCTTTTCTTCATTACTCATCGTTCATCATTGTTCATCTTCCGCTCAGCATTCTAAGAACAAGAAGATTGTTTCCATTTCGTCGCGTGTAAGTCCGCCATGAGCTCCGAGGAAGCGCTGCTCAAAGTGGCCTTTTTCATACCACCAGATCGCCTCATTGATATAGGGCAAGATCACAAGATTGCCCACGCGACTTTTAAAGGCTGCCGAGGGGGGTGCATTTCCAAAAAGCCCTTCCTGGATCAGTTCTTCTGTTTTGTAGATCTCAGCTTTTCCTTTCAGTTCGCGTTTTAACATCAGGTGCGTCTCTTCCAGATGTTCTTCCTTTATATGCAGAAAAAAATCACGGCACGACCCGGCAGGCGCAATCAATTTATCCTGTGCGTTTCTTTTGAGATGTTTTTGCAGAACAGGAAACTTCTTATTGATGTAAAAAGTTGTCTCGGGATCCACGGGCACCATCCCATGATCGGCTATCAAGACGCAGGCAGTTTTACGTTTTGTTTTATTTAAAGGCTGCCAAAAATGCTCCTCGATCTCTGTAAAAAATTGATCGACCGCTTTCTCGAAGCCTGGAGAACCGATGCCTTGTCTATGGCCCGCCCCGTCGATATCGCCAAAATAAAAATAGACGTAATCAGGCTTCTTCGCATTTGTTTGTCCAAATTCAACCATGGTGCGCATCGCCTGCCTTGGAGATGCGTAGGGAAGCAGCTGCGCCCCCCGGAACATCATCTGAGAGTAGGTGGAATGGGTGATGCTTAGATGTTGGACAATGTGGGAGGTGATCCCTTGTCTATGCATCTCTTCATAAATCGTCTTGTTTGGATAGATCTGATAAGGATCGACCCGTACTGTTCGCAAGGTTTCACTTTGTCCATCTCCCGCATATGAAAAAAGAAGAGGCGCGATCACCCTGTCCAGTTTAGGCTCATAATAAAACCATTCGTAGACCCCGCTCTGGCCTACATTGAGTCCGGTGTTCATGCAGGTCACATGATTCGCCGTTGTTGAGGGAAATTGAGTAGTAATTTTACTAGCAACTCCCTCTTGTACAAACCTTTTTAAAAACGGATAGTTATCCACATATTTTTCGAAAAATTTCCACCCAAATCCATCGACAAAGAGAAGAAAAATGAGATCGTAGGTGTCATATTTACCCCCCACTACATCTGCCGGAAGTGCAGGAAGATTCGATTGAACACCCAGAAGCTTTTGAAGAGTCCCAGGAATATTGGAAAAGCAGTAGGAGTTGTAGAGCGGCTTCCCAAACCTTTTGGAAAATGTCGCCTCTTTTACAGCTTTTTCCGCATGAGAATTAATCATCGTAAATTATCCCCGAGTCCACCTAAAATACAATGTGAACAAAGTTTAAGATTTATGCAAGAAGACTCCTGGGAAACCTCTAGCCGCTGGTATGACAAGATCGTCGGACCTAAAGGACACTACTACCATCAGAAAGTAGTGCTCCCAGGCATCATGAAGTTGCTAAATCTTAATCCGGGCGCAAAAGTTGTTGATCTTGCTTGTGGCCAGGGTGTCCTCGCTCGCCATCTCCCAAAAGGTGTCTCTTATCTTGGTATTGACGCTTCCCCTTCGCTGATCCGGTCCGCAGAAACAGCAAAAGTAAGCCCTTTACACCGTTTTCTAACTGCCGACCTCACAAAACCCTTACGCCTTGACCAGCGCGATTTTTCTCACGCTACAATTATCCTCGCCCTCCAAAACATTTCAGATCCCAAACAGGTGTTACAAAACGCGTCTCATCTCCTCAAAGAAGGGGGTCAACTTCTGATCGTTCTAAGCCACCCTTGCTTTCGTATTCCGCGGCAATCGAGCTGGCAAGTGGACGAAGCAAAAAAACTTCAATTTCGACGAATTGACCGCTACCTTTCCCCCCTTAAAATCCCCATTCAAACCCACCCGGGGCAAGGGGAAAAATCCCCAGAAACCTGGTCTTATCACCATCCTCTTTCCAGCTACAGTAAATGGTTAGAAGAGAGCGGCTTTGTCATTGAGCTAATCGATGAGTGGTGTTCTGATAAAAAGAGCACGGGCAAGACCGCCCCTATGGAAAATAGGTGCAGAGAGGAGTTTCCGCTCTTCCTCGCCATCCGCGCAACAAAAAGGATGAAGGATAAAGGCTGAAGGCTAAAATAAGAATGAGAGGCTCCTTTGCTTTCCCATTTCATCCTTCATCCTTTAGCCTTTTTTGTTTGCGTTCCTCCGCCTCTCTTTTGCGTAGCTCGCGCCGCTCGCCCGCCTCGGCATAGCGCCGCTTTTCGAGTGCCGTTTCAGGAATCACGGCTGGCACTGGCGTGGGCTTCCCCTGCTCGTCTACTGCAACAAAAGTAAAATAGGCTGAAAGAATATGTCTTTTTTCTCCTGTGCGGTAATGCTCTGATAGCACTTTGACTCCCACCTCCATTGAAGTGCGCCAGGAGCGATTCACTGATGCGCGAAAAAGCAGAATATCTCCCCTTTCAGCAGGAGCTAAAAAATGCATCGCATCGACAGAGGCGGTAACACAGGTGCGTCCACTATGCCTTTCCGCAACGACGAGTGCCGTACGGTCCAAAATGGCCATCACCAGCCCGCCAAAGACAGTATTATTAGAATTGAGGTCATTTGGAAACACCTTGTAGGTGTGGTCGTGTACCGCAGATGCCGCAACTTTCTTTCCTTCCATAATTTTTATTTTATAAACATCCCATCAATAAAACAGGAAGCAATTCATCATAAAGAAAAATCTCTGTACTGGACAAAATTTCGGGCTCAGCTTTCGAGTAGTTCAAAAACATTGACACCTTCGCTTCCTAAAAATGATACTGAGTCCGCTTTGGTCATGAAAGATCGCATCAATATGAGGCGATCTTCCCAAAGCAGTTCGTTTGTGGCTTGTAAACATGTCAGAATGCCGATGTTTACGGATCTCGGTAGCGTACATGAGAAACAGAACTTCGTGCTGATGTTTAGAGGGAAGGAGTAAGATTCTGGTCCCCAAATAAAATTCAAGAGATGGATTGCAGCGAAAACCGCTTCTTCTGTCTCTGGTGCAGCGGATGAACATTGGCTCAAATTTTAGTCGTTGTTGGGGGCTTTGGCGCCCGCGGCCTCAACGTCAACAACAGCAACTACGACAACATGAACAACGGCGTTGCTCTCGTGCGGAAATTCTGCGGTTACCCGGCTAGAGTCTGATAGACTCTAGCGGGGGACGGACTTTATCCAACCCCCGATCATCTTTCCGATTTCTTGAATGATGACCTGGATCTCTAGATACTGCTTCTGATCAATGGCAGGGGTGTCTTTTGCTAAGCGGATCAAGACTTTCAGCAGATCGAGTTTATGGCTCATCGCATGAAGAGAACGAATCCTGTCTTCACTCAAGAGATGGCCCGTCTCAATGAGTTTTTCTAAAATTGCTAAATTCGTGGTTTCGCATTTTGCCCAGAGCGTATAGCGCTGGGTTTTCGGAATGCTGTTTTGATAGCTCGAGAGCAGTTTGTAAAGATCGTAGATCTTATGAAAAATCGGTGTGTCAAAAATAAGCCGAGCTTGTGCCATGAGTGTGCCTGAAAATCTCTTCGAGAAAATGGTCTCTTTAGAACATCTTTTTCAATGCTGGGACCATTTTAAGCGGGGCAAGCGTAAAAGGAAAGAGATCCAGGTATTTGAACGACATTTAGAAGATAATGTTTTCTTGCTGCAGGACGAGCTCCAAACCATGAAGTACCAGCACGGACCCTATCACCACTTCCAAGTCTGTGATCCGAAGCAGCGTCATATTAGTAAAGCCTCTGTAAAAGATGGAAGAAAAGACCTCTGCAGAGCATGCGGATCAAAAACTGCAGTCCTACTTGGGAATTTTATCCCATGCAAATCAACACACCTTATCTCAAGTAATAAAAAAAGCGTACGGATCAAGAAACGAGTTTATATAAAAATCATGAGCAACCAAAACTTTCTCTTATTTTTTCGCGCCCTACACGGCGCGAAATCGAAGAGCCGACAGAAGTCGGCCCCAAAAAGATCAAAAATCAATGTCCAAGTCC
>JBIOJU010000026.1:0-10288 GCA_044451165.1 Chlamydiales bacterium
CATTCGAACTGCTCAAACGTGAACTTATAAAAAACTAATTACACTATGTACAAGCGTTTTACATTTCTTTCTCTTCTTCTTTTTACAGCGTGTGGTCATCACACCGAGGAGAGCTCTATCCCTCTCACAAGCATCCAGCTGATCGACCGACACGGATTTTCTGAAACTGTGAGCGCAAAGGAACGGCTTTCGCTCTATCAAAATGTCGACTTCTTAACACCTCAGCCCTATCAGAAAGTAACGCGCGTATTTAAACGAGATCAAGAAGGAAAGACCCACTCTTCTCTCACTAGCTACCACACCAACGGCCAGGTTTCACACTACCTGGATGTTGTCGACGGAAGGGCGCATGGCTACTACCGCGAATGGCATGCAAATGGGCAGATGAAAATTGAAGCTGCCGTGATCGAAGGGATTGCAGATCTTAGCGAAATTGCACAAAGCAGCTGGCTTTTTGAGGGTATCAGCCGAGTCTGGAATGAGGAGGGCGCCTGTCTTGCCAAAATCTCTTATTCTAAGGGTGTGCTAGAGGGACCCTCTCTCTACTACTACCCTTCGGGAAAACTACGGCAAGAAATCCCCTATAAGAAAGATGAGATCGATGGCGTCTTAACGGTCTATGCTGAAAATGGGAATGTGCTCGAGCGGATCTCTTTTCAAAATGGGTTAAAAGATGGCCTTGCCGTCGGTTTTTGGGAAGATCGCAGCGAGAAGTATACAGAAACTTATGCCAAAGATCAGCTGATGACAGGAGTCTATTTTGAAAAAAATAGGAAAAAAATTGCCGAAGTGATCGGGGGTGTTGGCAAACAAGCTCTCTTCGAGCAAGACCATCTCTCATCGCTCGTGCAAATTGAAGGTGGAAAGCCTGAAGGTCTTGTTCAGATCTTTGGTCAAGAGAGGGAGCTTGTCCAAGAGTGTCATGTAAAAGAGGGCAAGAAACATGGTGAAGAGATCACCTACTACGCCAAAAATCATGAAGGAAAGATCCTTCCCAAACTCATGGTAACCTGGAGTGACGATCAGCTGCATGGGGTCACGAAAACTTGGTATCCGACAGGCCTCATGCAGAGCCAAAGGGAGATGAGCGGAAACAAAAAACACGGGATGAGCTTTGCCTGGTATAAAGACGGAACGCTCATGTTCAATGAAGAGTATGAAAACGACAGGCTCGATAAAGGAATCTACTTTAAAAAAGGTGAGAAGGAAGTAGTCTCAAAAATTGATGGGGGCAAAGGCGTTGCCACTCTCTTTGACGCGGACGGCAAGCTTCTAAAGAAAATCAACTATGAGAAAGGCAAGCCACTTCTCGAAAATGATGAACGTTAGATTTTGATGTCACAGCCTCGCTTTCTTAGTTGTTCTAAGAAAGGAGGAAGGATCGGAGGCTGCTCTACTTTTTTCAGTGAATAGAAGTGAGGCTTTTTGGGCTCTGGAAATGTTATCCCCAAAAGCTCACATAAACCCTCACAAAATCGCAGGTCTAAAATCTTCAGATTTGGAAGATCGCCAATCATCTCGGGGATGCCTTCTAATCGATGACAAAATTGCATTTCAAGTTTTTCTACTGTTTTCAACTTTCCAAGAACCTCAGGCAGACGTTTGAACACGGTTCCATTTAATGTTATTCGTTCCAACTTCTGCAAATTTTCTATCTCTTTTGGCAAAGTGAAAATAGGGTGCGCGGAGAGGTTAATGGATGTTAGCTCTGTTAGCCAGGCGATTTCATGGGGAATCAGTGTCATAACTCTTGTAGGGCTACTTTTCAACCGACTCTCTGTAGCAAGATCTAAGTTCTTAAATTTTTTAAGCTCCTCAGGATTTTGTCTCATCCAATCTCGACAGAGATCGGCTTTCATAAGAGGGAATTGTTCTACTTTCCATCTATTCAGGAACTTTTTGGCAGCGTCATTGTGGCTAGAGATGTAATGAAATAAATATAAAAAACTGTAGGTAATGTATGGTTTTGCGGATTCCAAGATCAGCCGGATCTTGCCGTAGACTGTTAAATTCTTTTCCGCAAGATTTGTGAGACATGGCTTCACCTCATCTAAATTGGCAAGATCTACAACTTCACAAAACAGCTCTTTAAGGCACTCCCTAGTTCGGTCTAGGGGAAGATTACATGGAATGTGCATGTGGGAAAATCTCCGAGAAGCAAGAAACCCGTTTAAGACAGCTCTTTGATGAGTCACCTCTTCGGATAAAGTAGGATCTCCTGTATAGGCCACAACGAGCCCATAAACTGAACTGCCTAATCTTTCTTTAACTAGAGCCGGATCTTCATAACGCATTAAAGAAGACATTTTACTTTCCTTTATTTGTAATAAAGGAAAATTGTATCGAACAACAAAATAAATTAAAATTCGATTAATTTTTTTAATTAATTCGTAATCAGTTGAAAATAAGCGTGTTATGTAAAAGATTTAGTAGCTAGGCATGCCTTCTGGAGGCCCCGCAGCATTTTCATCTTGCTCTTCTTGCTTTTGCAAGAAGTTGCCTTCAGGCTGGTTAGGGAAGGCACCGCTCTGCTTTTTCTTAGCGGGCTTGCACTGTCGCGCGCCTTGGCAGCTCTGTGCCGTGACGGTAGAGCCGGTCGCGATCATGTTGCATACCGAGTAGTCTGCATTGCCTTCCAGGCAATACCAGAGAACCGTATAAGGAGTTTGAGAACGGGTCGATTGCTCTTGATAGGCATTCCCTTTGCCAAAATGACCGAGCTGCCCGCTTGTATCGTTCCAGGTGCTGACATGCGCTGCATTCAGAACTACCTCGCCTAAATAGCTGCTATCATTTCCTCGAATCACTGCGCGTAGCCGGTAGGGACTGTCATTAATGAGTCGCACTGAACCTGCAAAAAGCGAACTGGTGACAAAAAATAGTAGAAAGAGAGCTGTTTTCATTTTTCTTCGAACCGAACCCATTTGAAATCGATCTGTCCCATTGAGGTGAGTACAACATCTTTCAACTTATCATCTTTCATGTAAAGCAAAGTGTAGTGATAAAGAGGAATTGCAGGCATCGCATCCATTAAAATTCTTTCACTACGACTTAAAAGCTGGCTCCTCTCTCCATAATCATTAGAGCGCATGGAATCTTCGAGCAGCCCTGCAAATTGTGGATCTTCCCATTGCGTGTTGTTGGTGCTTGCTGTCTTGTATTTAAAGACTTCGAGAAAGTTGATCGGGTCGTTAAAATCAGCAAGCCAGTTTCCAGAAGAGAGCTGGTAGTCCCGTTTTGACAAACGATCGAAATAGACTTTTCGTTCAATGCCTTCCAGTTTTATACGGATGCCCAACGCCTCAAACCACTGCTGCTGGAGCGCTTGTGCAATAAGATGGTTGCGCTCATTCATCGCATAGGTAAGAACAATCTCTGGAAGCTGTTCTTTCGTGACTTGGAGCTCTCGCAATGTGGCGTTGAAAAGGGAGCGCGCCATTTCTGTGTCCCCATCTTGAAAATAGGGCTCTTTCTGCAACTGCATCGAAAGAGGCACGATACTTGTTGCGGGAATTTGATTGCCCTGTGTGACATGCTCAACGATATCCTGACGATGAATCGCAAGCGCAAATGCCCATCGTATCTTGGGATTATCAAAAGGGGCTTTTTCGATGTTTGTTCGTAAAAAATAGGTGCCAAGAATGGGCTTCACATGAAGATTTTTGCCGCTTTTAAGAATTTTCAACGCGTCAACGGGAAGAGTGGAAAGTGGTGAACCTGCCCAGTCCAGTTCATGTTTTTCGAACATCTTAAGCTCTGTCTCCTCCTTCACCATGACCATCTCAATCTCAGCGAGGGCCACCGCTTCACGATCCCAATAGGAAAGATTGCGCTTTGCAAGGATGTAATTTTGATGCTTCCATTCTGCAAGGCAAAAAGGTCCGTTTGAGACATATCCGCTGGCGTTTTCCATCCAATGGGCATTTTTCTCATCAGTCTTCTGGTGCACGGGGAAAAAAGAAGGAGAGGCAAGAAGCTCAAGAAAATAGGGGGTAGGCTGCTCTAGCTCGACCTTTAATGTTTCATGATCGACAGCATGAACCGCAATCTGATCGACCGGCAAGATCCCCTGTTTTGCTGCCTTTGCATTTTTAATGACATAGAGCTGAAAGGCCGAGTCTGCTGGATAGCCGGGATCAAGCATCTTCCTCCACGCATAGACAAAATCCCCTGCTGTCACAGGTTCACCATTCGTCCATGTGGCAGATCTCAGATGAAAAGTGTAGGTTTTGAGGTCTTCGGAAATTTCGATCTCTTTTGCAAGCGCAAGTTCAGGCTTCTCCTCTTTTCCGATACGCGTCAAGCCCTCAAAAAACATACGCATGAGCGTCAGTTCGTTTAAGCCGCGTGCAGCGCGCGGATCGAGAGTCTGCGGCTCGGAAGCAAGATTGATACGCAACTTCTGTGAGCCTTCTCTCCTCTTCGCGTCCGAGGAGGGTTGACAAGAAGAAACAAGCAGGGTGAGAATGAGAAGTAGAGATGACCCCTTCATAATGTCGAAGTGTAGTCAGCCCAAGAATTTTGCGCTATAAAGTCTGTCTTGAAATTATGTTTGCTACTGCCAAGTTCCCAACACCTGTCTTGAACACCCCCCGCTTTCATGAGGTGTTTGGAGGCGAGGATGGTTTAAGCTTACCGCTTGATGAACAGGGACTTCTTCGCGCAGCCGAAACCGTCGCTTTTCCCGGCACTAAGTTTCAACTTTTAGAAAAATGCGAAGAGTATGTCTTTCGTGTTAAATCAAACGACTACCCAGGAGAAGATCTTTTCGTCGATGAGCGCTTCCTCCTTCCAGCACATGAAGAGACGCCCGACAGGATGCGAAAACTTCCCGATGAGCAGGAAATTCTAAAAACACTCAAAGACCAAGTAGGCCTAGCATATGTTTGGGGCGGCAACTGGTTCGGCATTCCCGAAATGCTACAATTCTACCCACCAAGAAAAGCCTTAGATGAAAAGAGTTTACTGACCTGGACTTTTCAAGGACTGGATTGTTCTGGTCTTCTCTATTTGGCAACAGCCGGCTGCACACCTCGCAACACCTCACAGCTTGTAGGCTTTGGTAGGAGCCTCGCCATTCAAAACAAATCTCCTCGAGAGATTCAAAGCCTTGTAAAGCCGCTTGACATGATCGTCTGGACCGGTCACGTGATCATCGTACTCGACGGGGAAAAAACAATTGAAAGTCGTCTGGGACATGGTGTTGTCATCTCACCACTTGTCTCCCGCCTTCAAGAGGTAATTGACATCCATAAAAAAACGCCCATCAATCGATGGACGCCAGGTTCAAATCACTTTGTGATCAATCGATGGATTTAAAAATGAACTTTTGCGTGGAGAGTAAAACCCATCAAATGGAGGTTATCATGCTGCCGGATGAACAAACCCTTGATATTGTTTGTTGTATTTATTCCAATCTGATTCTGATTCATCCAAAGAAGATATTCCCATCCAGCGCTGAGATCAAACCAGTAGTTTTTTTGGCTCGGTTTTAATGTGAGTTGAATTCCCATGCTTCCTTCGAAAACAGGAATGACAGAAAAAAATCGATCTTTAAGATTAACATACAAAAAATTTCCAGTAAAGCTCGCGCTCGAAGTTGTAATGGAAGTAACATCATCAATTTGTCTTAGGTGGAAGTTTCCACCGAGTAAGCTAATCGATCCATTTGCAAAGAGTCCCCAGGCGCTGTTAAAGCTCCAAAAAGTATCTAGCCCTGCCTTAAAGCCTGCAGCGTGGTAGTTGTTGCGCAATTTGCGTTTAATCGTAGAAAAGGTGGTGCTATTAGCATCAAAATTATAGTGAAGAGAATAGCTCTGGTTGACCCAGGCCCCTCTTACGCCTGCATGTGGTTTTAATGAGAGGCATTTAGTGGGATAAAACGAGCGACCGAGTTCAACATCTAGCGTGTTATAAAGGAGACGCCAATTTGCTGAAGCACGATCTAATGTTAATGGTGTCTCGATTACATTGGCAAGAGAAGCTGGTGCTAAAGAGGGCCAGAGAGGGTTTAAGTTTGGGTCGCCCGTATGTGACGCGGAATCTTTTGCTCTAGTGCTGTACCAAGTCCAATTGATGCTTGCATCCCAATAGTTATCAGAAAATGTCCAACCAGCTCCCAATCTAAAGCCTGGTTTCCATTTGAAATCCACATTTTTGCTAGAGCCTTCTGAGACAGAAATATTATTGTTTACGTTTGTATCACCATACGCCCCTGTCATTGCATACTCAAGCCCCTCTTCGTGTGCAATCCAGTACAAAAAATCCGCCGTCAGAAAAGGTCCTTTTTGAAAGCGACCATATTTATCATCCACGGTGCGCTCTTCTTGGTCAGACATCTGGATACCGGTTTTTTTATTAGGTTGCAAAGAGAGATCTGCTTGAGCAAAAGAAGCTGAAAGCGTTGAAAGTGCTAGTAGCGCAAAAATGTGTTTCATCGGCCATATCCTTTGTAAATTTAAAGCGACTTAAATTTTTTTTAATTAAGCGTTAAATTTATCGCAATCACAAAAGTTCACGCTTTTTCGAGAGGTAGGCGCCCGCGCCCAAAAGAGCTGTATGCTCGTTGAGGATGAGGCGGATGGGAATTTTCGAGAGAAGCGCGGCAAAGCGCCCTTTGTCACAGAAGGCGTGTAAGAAGATCTCTTTTTTGAAGAGAGGCAAGATTTTTGGTGCGATCCCGCCACCGACATAGACCCCTTTCAGGGCAAGAAACTTCAGCGCAAGGTTTCCAGCTTCTGCCCCATAAAGTGCGATAAACCAGTCGAGTGTGCGGATGCATGCTTTACAGCTTTTTTGCAATGCGCCATCTGTAATTACCTTTGGCGGATCCTCTTTCAAAAGCCTGGCTTTGATCTCGGGATTCTCCTTCTCTTTGCCCGATTCGATTAGAAACTGGTAGAGGGTATAAATACCGGGGCCTGAAACTAAACGTTCATAGGAGACGTGTTCAAATCGAGCGCGCAGAAAGTGCCAGAGTTGGACATCATCTTCAGTCCGTGGTGCAAAATCTGTATGCCCGCCCTCTGAAGGAAATGGTTTCAACTGTTTTCCATCCCAAAATAGACCTACTTCCCCAAGGCCCGTTCCAGCGGCGATGAGGGCGCCGAGTCCGTGCTGCTCTTTTCCTGCGTTCAAAACAATGAGCTCATCAGGCTTAAGAGATTCGAGCCCAAAGGCCGTTGCTTCTAGATCATTTAGAAGCACCACCTTTTCGATCTGGAGGTCTTTCTCTATCTCTTTTGCATTGACAATCCATGGCAGATTTGTGGCGTGGCATCGTCCTTCTTCCACGGGACCGGCAATGCCAAAGCAAGCCCTTTTAACCTTTTGACGATGTTTTTCTAAAAACTGATAAATGATCTGTGAGAGTGTTTTGAAATCATGGCTTCGAAATCTCTCCTCTACAGCAATTTTCTCTCCCTCAAAAAGAGCAAGGTGTGTCTTTGTCGCGCCAATGTCGCCCGCTAGTATCATGATCTCTCTCCCAGTCTTCTTATACCGAACAAAAGTGATATTCTCAGTAAAAAAGACAGAAAATCCCAAGATAGAAAATCCCACCACAGAGACACAGAGGAGGATGAGGGGTGCACAGAGAAGAGAGAGATTCTTGTTTTGCTGGAGAAGAGCAAAACAAGAAAGCTCATGCTGCTATCCGCAGCAAATAAGAAAAAATGTCTTATTGCCGCATAAGCGGCGGAGAATCCTTTTTTTGCTCTCCAGCAAAAAAAGGCTCTTTCTATCCTACCTCTGTGCAACCTCATCCCTCTCTGTGTCTCTGTGGCGGGATTTTTTTTGTCCTGACTAACAATTGTTTCTGCTTGACAGATGAATGGTTTGAGATAAGCTAATGGACAAAAAGGAGCCGCCCATGTCTTCCGATAACGCAAAGAAAAAAGCTTTAGAACTTGCGATCAGCCACATCGAAAAACAGTTTGGTGAAGGGTCGATCATGACTCTCGGTAAACACTCTAGAGCGCGCGAAATGAGCGTGATCAAAACCGGCGCAATCTCACTTGACATTGCTCTCGGCATCGGCGGCGTTCCACGAGGAAGAATTGTTGAGATCTACGGTCCAGAATCTTCAGGAAAATCGACGCTTGCTACCCACATCGTTGCAAGCGCGCAGAAAAATGGCGGTCTTGCAGCTTATATCGATGCAGAACATGCGCTAGATCCCTCATACGCGGCCAAAATTGGCGTCAACCTGGATGAGCTGATGATCTCTCAGCCCGACTCTGGAGAAGAAGCGCTCAACATCGCTGAAATGCTCGCCCGCTCCAACGCAGTCGACGTCATTGTTATCGACTCGGTAGCAGCTCTCGTTCCAAAAAGCGAGCTCGAAGGAGAAATTGGCGACTCATTCATGGGGCTTCAAGCGCGCCTCATGTCGCAAGCCCTTCGAAAACTCACCTCAACCCTTTCCAAAAGCAACACATGCGCCGTTTTCATTAACCAGATTCGTGAAAAGATTGGCGTCATGTTTGGCAACCCCGAAACAACATCCGGCGGCCGGGCTTTAAAATTCTACTCCTCCATCCGCATGGACATCCGTCGTATCGGCAGCATCAAGGGGGCGGATAATGTCGACATCGGCAACCGCGTAAAAGTAAAAGTCGTGAAAAATAAGATGGCTCCGCCCTTCCAGACAGCAGAGTTTGACATCCTCTTCAATGAAGGAATCTCTCGCATTGGATCGCTTCTCGACCTCGGAGCCGATTTGGGCGTTCTCGAAAAGAAGGGAACATGGTTTAGCTTCAACGGTCAGCGCCTGGGCCAAGGAAAAGAGGCTGCCCGCGAAGAGCTCAGAAAGAATCCAAAGCTATGCGATGAGCTAGAAAGGCTTACACTTGCAGCAGCCATGGAAAAAGGCGGCCTCCCCAGAAAAGAGTCCGCAGAACCCGCCGAAACGGCTGAAGTATAAAACTAAAAATTAAATAGTATATTTAATTTTTGTTAATCTTGCGTTTTCTTAATAAAACCCGCATAATTGTTTTACTTTTTAGTAAATGCGGGTAAATTAATGAGTGGAATTGCGCAATTAGGACCGAGCAGCCAGCTCTCCGTTATTCAATTACCCCCTCAGCTCGTCCGGAAGATCCATGGATTTTTGGATGCATCAGAGGTTTTCTCTTCTCAAGAGGTTTGCAAAAAGTGGAGATCCGGCCTCGATGACCTAGTTTTGCTCTTACTGCGAGATCGAATCCTTCCCTCTTTTGTCTTTCCTTCTAATGGAAATCGAAGAGAGACGTTCAAAACTGCACAAAGCGAAATCTACAATCGGGCTTCTCTCTGGGCTCCTACACAAGTCATCAAACCACCTTTAGAAAGCAGTAGCTGCTGTTTTACACTCTTCAAAAACCGGCTGTTTATCGGTCTTGGACCCAAGATCGAGGTGCGAAAAACCTCTACAAATGAGATTGAATATTCATTAAAACCCGTTGAAAATATCTCTCATTTTACACTGATGAAAGTTCTTGATGACCAAAGAATTGCAGTGGCGTGCGAGCTGCTCGAACTGCGTAAAAAAACTCTCCTCATCTTAAGCCTACCAGATGGCAAGGTGATCTCTCGATTCGACTATGATGTCAGAACCATGCTCGCCCACGGGAGTTCTCTCTATTTCGGAACTGCAGCGGGAGACGTCTATTGTCAAGCCACTCGAGAGGGGGAAGCCACTCTATTTTCTCACTGGGGGGACATTCGGAATCCTGTTTGTGCATTAGCAACCAGCGAACGGTTTCTTGTGATTTCCCGGCAAAAAGGACGGCCAAATGTGCATGATCGCGCATCCAAAGAAAAAAAATTCTCTCTTCCAGCATACAACCCCACAAATCAGATCTTTCACTGGAAAAGAGATCTGTTCATCTGGGGAAATCAAAAAAGAGAGACCTTTGTCTTCGATGCTGCCACTCAAAAGATATTAACCAGACTCGTCCCTATGGCAAAAAAAGATGCTCTAGCTAAAGTAAACAACCTCGCAAGCCGTCACCTCTTCTCTTGCTTTGGAAATCTGCTTGTTTCAATTAACGCTGACGCTCTACGCATCTTCGATCTGGTAAGGAAAACACACCTTCATACTTTTAAAACTGGAGGGCGCAAAGAGCTCTGTTTTGCAGATGGAAAACTGTTTGTTCTTATCCAAAATAGTGGGCAAAAATCTGAAATGTTAATGGTAGATTTCTGGCCCAGAAGAAATCCAAAGATGGAAGGAAAGATTTAGCTCTTATCTTTCAGACTTTCGAGCATGGTGCAAAGCTTTTCGAACGAAGGAGTGTCCAGCTTCAGC
>JBIOJU010000027.1:0-10182 GCA_044451165.1 Chlamydiales bacterium
GGATCACAGGATGACCAGGATAAAAAAGAGAGTTTTATTTTTCCTCTTTTCGCATCATGGCCATCCCGCCATCCTGTTATTATTTTCCTCCTCTTCTCGGTGCTCTCTGTGTTCTCTGTGGTGAATTCTTTCTTCTGGAAGGAGTCTTCAAAAGAAAACGAAAGAAGAGTAAAATCTGGTTCAGTTTTGACACAACCAAAAGAAAAAAAACTTGGCACACACGACTTCTGCATTTCCAAAAGGCAATCTGTTTTATCGCTTGGTGCTTGCATCGGCGCGAGGATTTTTTAAGCTGTTTTACCGGCACACAGTTTATGGGCTCGAGCATTTTGAATTAGGCGGCGCGATCATTGCTGCAAACCACGCCTCTTTTTTTGATCCGCCCATTGCTGCGATCTCATCTCCAGAGGAGGTCCACTTCCTTGCCCGCGAGTCTCTCTTTAAAGTTCCCCTCTTTGGCGCGATCATTCGTGCGCTGAACTCTCATCCTGTGCGTGGCGATGCCGGAGATATTGCTGTCTTCAAACTTCTCACAACGCTATTAAAAGAGGGAAAAAAGGTGATTCTTTTTCCGGAGGGGACACGAGAGAGTAGCGATGCGCTAGAAGAAATTAAACCCGGTCTTGCGCTGCTCATCTCGCGCGCAGGAGCCTTCGTTCAACCTCTTTACATTCATGGAACGTTTTACATTTGGAACCGCTTCCGCAAATTTCCCAAGCTATGGGGAAAAACCGCGAGCGTTTTCGGTTCCCCCATTCGCTACGAAACGTTTTCCCATCTCGAAAAACGTGCAGCACAAGAGGCTCTTTCTCAAGCGGTCGCTCTTGCGCTTAACAATCTGCGAAAATGGTACGAGGCCGGAGCCCAGGGAACGCCGCCGTAACCTAAAAAGAGGCTTTATCTACAGCGCACCCTATCTCCCGGGCGTGGGAAAATACAGTCTGAGAGCCCAGTGCCTTGCATACCAGCTGCTAACCTTTCAAGCTCTGAGTCTGGCAGTTCTTGCGATGCATCTACAGATTGCGGCAGAACAAACGTCACAGTATTCTTATTATCCTCAACAACCTGCACCGTAATTTTCTCCTGCACTTCCAGGCCCATCTCCTGCATCGCAGCTCGGGGGTTTTTTATCAGCTTCTCTTTAAATTTTGGATCTTTCCAGGCGCGAACGATAATCTTCGCACGTAATTTTTTATACTCTTCAGGTGATTTTGTCATGATTTTGCCTCTTTGTTTATCTAGTAACACTGGAAGCAATTGATTGAAATAAAAACTTTAGAGATGCGGCCAAGATGACTCGAACATCCACCGGGTTGCCCCGACTAGAACCTGAATCTAGCGCGTCTGCCAATTCCGCCATGGCCGCAAAGAGGCGAAGAAAGTCAAAACTATAGAACAAAAACGCTTTTTCTCATATGCTGATCATTAAAGAGGAGGAGTTATGGCAGGTGAAGGTATTAAACTTTTAACGGACGCGTCGTTCGAAAAAGAGATCAAAGAAGGGGTGACACTGGTCGATTTTTACGCGGACTGGTGCGGGCCGTGTCGCATGCTTGCTCCTGTCCTAGAAAAAGTTGCGAAGGATGTAAAGGGTAAAGCGCAAGTGGCAAAGTTAGACGTCGACAGTGCCCAGCGCGTCGCCTCCTCCTTCCAAGTCACCTCGATTCCCACGCTCATCCTCTTCCAAAACGGCAAAGAAGTGGGCCGCATTGTCGGACTCAAAGACGCCGAAACACTCAAGCAGTTCATCCTCGCAAAAACATAAAGAAAAAGCGGAAGAAGTGATGAACGATGAATGATGAGCGAAAGAGCATCTGCCCATTCCCTCATTCTTCACTCTTTCATTCATCACTCAGCACTCATCGTTCATAGTTTCTTATTGGTGTATTCTTTGCAGGACTTGATGGGAAGCGCTGCCGGATCGATCTCAGCAAGACAGTGCAAAAAGATCTGTGCGATCTGCAAGTTTGTGATGAGTGGAAGATGATGGTCGATGGCCAGGCGCCGGATTTTAAATCCATCGCTTTGTGTCTGGGCTCCACCTTTGGGAATGTTGATGATCAGGTCTACCTCTTTATTTGCTAAAACGCTCGCTACATTTGGTTCGATGCGCTCGCTTGGTTTATAGAGGCAGACCGAGGCAACACCGTGCCTAGATAGAAAATCATGCGTTCCTTCGGTTGCAAAGAGCTCCCACCCCTTTTCCTCCAGATGTTTTAACACTTCCAAGAGCTTGCTCTTTTTATCATTGCTAATACTGACGAGTAGGCGTCGCTTAGGAAGTGTCTGATCTGTTGCAAGCCATGCGCTCAAAAACGCTTCGAAGAGGTCTCCTCCCAAACAGGCGACTTCGCCTGTAGATGCCATCTCAACATGCGCAACAGGATCCGCACCTTTTAGACGATGGTAGGAAAACTGCGGTGCTTTAACTGCAACGTAATCCAGCTCGAGAGTTTCGTAAGGTTTCTTGCGATATTTTTTTAAGATCACCTCTGTTGCAATCTCAATGAAGTTGTGATGCGTCACCTTGGAGACGAAGGGGAACGAACGTGATGCACGGACATTGCATTCGATCACCTGGATCGCATTATTTTTTGCGATGAACTGGATGTTGAACGGTCCTGTGATCTTGAGCTTACGCACGATCTCTTCTGTAATTTTTTTTGTGCGGCGGATCGTTTCGAGATAAAGCCGCTGTGGTGGAAGAACAACTGTTGCATCGCCAGAATGGACTCCTGCGTTTTCGATGTGCTCGGTCATCGCTTCGATGATGATCTTGCCTTCATCTGCGACACCATCGACTTCTAACTCTTTTGCATCGGTGATAAATTGCGATAGCACGACAGGATGTTCAGGAGAAACGCGGAGTGCATCGAAAAGGTAGCGCTCCAACTCATCTTCTGTGAGGACAACATTCATCGCCGATCCTGAAAGAACATACGAGGGGCGGATGAGTAGCGGATAGCCTATTTTTTGCGCAAAAGCTTTTGCTTTTTCTATGCTGGTGGCTTTTTCCCAATGTGGTTGGTCGATCTGAAGTGTTTGTAGAAGAGATGAAAATTTATCTCGATTTTCTGCAGTGTCGATCGAGGTGGCCTCTGTCCCCAAAAGCGGGTAGCCTGCATGCGCAAGTGGAAGTGCAAGATTGTTGGCGATCTGTCCACCCACCGAGACAATTAATCCCTTGGGAGATTCAAAATCGGCGATATCTTGAACACGCTCCAGGGTGAGTTCTTCGAAGTAGAGGCGATCCGACTCATCATAATCGGTAGAGACGGTTTCAGGATTGGAGTTAATGAGAATCGTCTCCTGTCCCAGCTTGCGCAAGCAGCGCGCAGTATTGACCGCACACCAATCAAACTCTACAGAGGAGCCGATGGAATAGGGCCCTGATCCTAGAACGATTATGGGACATTTTGCGGAAGCAGTAATATCGCTTTCAGTTCCGTGATAGGTCATGTAGAGATAGTTGGTCTCCGCATCAAATTCTCCTGCAAGAGTATCGATCTGTTTGACGCAGGGCAAAACGCCCATTTTAAGACGCAGCTTGCGCAATTTGTCTTCACTTGTCTTTTTTAGTTTGGCAAGGATCTTATCGGAGAAACCGGCTTTTTTGGCTTTGAGGAGAAGTTCTTTTGTCAACGGCTTCCTCTCAATGATTTTTTCAACACTGCTCAGCTCGAAAATTGCCCCAAGAAACCAGGGATCGATACGAGAGAGAGCGTGCGCTTCTTCCACACTACCGCCTTCGTTAAAAAACTTGTAAAGAGCAAATAGCCGCCTGTCTGTTGCTTGCGCGATCTCTTTTTTGGGGTCGATAATGGGATGAGGATAGTCTGCAATTGAAGAGGCGCCTAGATTTAACATCCGTATCGCTTTTTGCAGCGCTTCTGGGAAAGAGCGGCCGATTGCCATCACCTCTCCAACACTTTTCATCTCAGTACCGATCGTGCGCTCTGCCGCGCGCAGCTTGTGCGTATCCCATCTGGGAATTTTGACCACGAGATAGTCGAGCGCGGGCTCAAAAAATGCGCACGTTTTTTTTGTGATCGCATTGCGGATCTCAGACAGTCGGAGGCCAAGTGCAAGCTTCGCCGCGACGAAGGCGAGCGGATAGCCCGTTGCCTTGGATGCAAGAGCGCTCGAGCGGGAGAGCCGAGCGTTCATCTCGATCACGCGGTAGTCGCCATTTGCAGGATTTAAGGCATACTGGATATTGCACTCACCGATGATGTTGAAGTGGCGCGCGGCGCGGATTGCCATCTCTCGAAAAAAGTGGAATTCATGGTTGTTTAGCGTTTGCGATGGAGCAACAACGATACTTTCCCCCGTGTGGATGCCCATGGGGTCAATATTTTCCATGTTGCACACCGTGATCGCATTATCATAAGCATCCCTTACGATCTCATATTCAAACTCTTTCCAGCCGGTCAGATACTCTTCGATTAAAATTTGTGGAGAGCCGCTGAGCGCCTCCTTGGCACGACGCGCAAGCTCATCCTCATCCTGCACGCGTCCTGAACCCAATCCCCCCAGGGAAAAACCGGAGCGCATCATCACGGGATAGCCGATCTCACGCGCCGCTCGAAGCGCCTCTTGAACGCTCGCTGCAGAGCAGCTCTTGGGACTTTTGATCCCGATCTTGTCAAGGCCGACTTTAAATAATTCACGGTCTTCTGTGAGGCGTATAGATTCGACAGAGGTGCCAAGCACTTTCACGCCATATTTTTTAAAGACCCCCTCCGACTCGAGCTTTAAACCCAAGTTAAGTGCGGTCTGACCACCAAATCCAAGAAGAATCCCATCCGGTCTCTCTTTCTCGATGATGCGCGTGACCGTTGGAGGAGAGAGGGGTTGGAGGTAGACCTCATCTGCCATTGAAGGATCGGTCTGTACTGTCGCGATGTTGGGATTTACCAGGACGCACGCGATCCCCTCTTCCTTCAGAGCTTTAATGGCTTGTGTCCCAGAGTAGTCAAACTCTCCGGCTTGACCGATTTTCAACCCTCCTGAACCGAGAAGCAGGACTTTTTTAATCTTTTTAGCCATAAATCTGTGCGTAAAACTTTTCAAATAACCACTCAGTATCCACCGGTCCTGGTGCTCCCTCGGGATGAAATTGCACCGCAGAAAATGGAAGGTTTATGTGTTCAATGCCCTCTACCGTCTGATCGTTTAAATTGCGAAATGATACCCGCCACTCTTTTGGTAGGCTCTTCTCATCAATCGCATAGCCATGATTTTGGGAGGTGAGATAGCTTCGCTTGGTTTCTAGATGGAGACAGGGCTGATTTTGCCCCCGATGCCCGTAGCGCAACTTGTAAGTGCGACTTCCGAGCGCAAGTGCCATCAGCTGGGCGCCCAAGCAGATGCCAAAAATCGGCTTTTTTCTTTTCATTGCTTTTTTCAAGATCGTAATCGTTTCTGTGCAGAGCGTCGGATCTCCTGGACCGTTGGATAGAAAAACCCCATCCCACTCCTCATGCGTATAATCGTAATCAAAAGGCACCCTCTTGATCTCCCAAGCATGCTTTAACAAACAGCGCAGAATATTCTCTTTCATTCCGCAATCGACCGCGATGATCTTTTTTTTGCCTTTGCCATAAATCGCAGGTTTTTTTCTGCTCACTTTCGCCACCAAGTGCTCCGAACTTGTTGCAAAGCGCAGCTTCTCGCTTCCAGACGTGATGACTCCTTGCGAGACGCCTTGCATACGCAACCGTTTGGTGAGCGCACGCGTATCGACACCCGACAAGAGAGCAACATTTTGTTTTTTCAGCCAATCCAGAAATGATTGCTCAGCAGCGTGATGGTGAAAACGTTCAGAAGAAATATTGACGACTACGCCATGCGCATGGATTTTTTCAGACTCCCACTCGCTTGGAAGGGGCACCCCATAATTGCCAATCAGGGGATAGGTAAAAACGATAATTTGGCCAGCATAAGAAGGATCTGTCAGAGTTTCAACATATCCTGTCATCCCAGTGGTAAATACCACTTCGCCAAAAAAGGGTTTATCTTGCCATGTGGGGCTAGTCCCTTCGAACGACTCTCCAGTCTGAAGAATAAGACGCGCTGCGATCATCAGATGCAAGATAACAAAGGAGAGAATTTGCAGAAATGATTAACGATGAATGACAACAGCTCCCGCAGATTTTTTTAAATGTTTAAAGACTGCGCACTTACGCACCGGAAGATGAAGAGTGAAACGCAAAGAAAGAAAATACATTGGACAACTCATCTTCTATGCATGTTTCTTCTCTTCTTTGTGTCTTGCTGCCTTTTGCTCCCTTTGCGTTTTGTGCATCATTTTCTCGTTTTATCATTTCTATCGTTGATCTTGCTCGTTCGATCCCACATAACCTCGCCAGTCTAGGAGTCTGCCGGAGAAACCGAGCTCACTTTCTGCTTGGCGCAAAGCGCGTTCTTCGCGCTCGCGTGTGTACGGATCATCCACTTCCCACACAACCTGGATGATTTCATACTTTCCACGCAGATCTCTTGTGATAAAATCAACCTGAAATCCATCTGCGGTCTCATAATAAAACACCTCTTTCTTTTGCCGTCTCAAATCTAAATAGACTAGATTTTCAAAGAGTTTGCCCAGATTGTCAGTGAGATTAAAGCTATTTGCAAGAATTAGCCCGTTATCGATGGCGTAGATTTTTTTGGGTGAGGTCTGTCTGCGCCTGAGAGATTCTGTAAAGAGAGGAACGGTAAAAACGAGAAAGGCGTCTTCCAAATAGCCAAGGTAAGAGTGAAGGGTGTCTTTACCAGCCTTATGTCCTTGACTTTTGATATCTTTGTGAAATTTGTGAATAGAGAAAGAAGCTGCAACGTTTTTAAGTAAAGAATGAATCAGGTATTTTAAGAGAGGCACATTGGAAATCTGGTGGCGTTCGACGATGTCTTTGAAGATCACCGTTTCAACATAGTTTTGAAGTGTTTCCAGCTGTTCGTTAGGCGTGAGTGATTGGATGCCAGGAAAGCCTCCCATTCGAAAATAATCGAGCAGATAGCTGCGATGAAAATCCAAACTTTTTCGTCCTTGAGGTTTGGAAGGGATCTCAAGATGATGGGCCGCCAGATATTCTGAATAGCTATAGGGTAAAATTTCGATCGCAAGTGAACGTCCTCTGAGTGAGGTTGCGATCTCCTTACTAAGGAGTTTTGCAGACGAGCCAGTGACATAAATCTGGACGTTTTTTGTATCTAATATTCTTCTTAAAACTAGAGCCCATTGTTCAATATTTTGCACCTCATCTAGAAAGAGGTAACAGGGATGATTATGAAGATCGGGGTGCGCTGTATACCACGCGTCGATCATCCCACCCATCTCTTTGTAATCCAACGGCAAAATCCGGTCGTCTTCAAAATTGATATACAGAATACGTTCCTCCAGAATGCCCTCTTTTATTAATTTTCTAATTGTCTGATACAAAAAATAGGTCTTGCCAGATCGACGCATTCCAACAGCTATTTTGATGAGATTTTTCGCTTCGGGAAATTGGTAGTTGCGAGGCGTGCTGTTCTCTGTCCGCGCGAGTGCAGCCAGGAATTCCTCATGTAGAGTCTGTATAACCTTCCCGTCCTTGTTCATAAGGACAGATATAGCATTTCCCGTCCTTCTACACAAGGACGACTTTCGCAAAATCCGTCCTTCTCTGGAAGGACGAGTGTCTTAACTTCCACAGATTCAATAAGTTATACGCTCTTAAGCCCAACAAAATTGGACTGATAATTTTTCATTGTTTCTGGAATGTGAGCGCTGCAGAATTCATGCAGTATCTTTTGCCTGTAGGTGGCGGCCCATCATCAAAGACATGTCCGAGATGCCCATCGCAACGGCTACAGCGCACCTCTGTCCGTGTTGAAAACAGGCTCTTATCTTCGTGCAGTGTGAGGTTTTCTGAGCAGATCGGCTGTGTGAAACTTGGCCAACCCGTTCCTGAATCAAATTTTGCATTAGAGCTAAAAAGAGGAAGCGTACAACCCGCGCACAGATAGATCCCCTTTGCCTTGTGGCTTGCATACTCGTTTGTAAATGGGCGTTCTGTGCCAGATGTACGCAGAATTTTGAACTGCTCGGGCGTTAACCTTGTTTTCCACTCCTCTTCCGAAAGAATGAGTTTTTTTCCATTGAAACGTTCAAATGCAGATCCGTTTGCTTTCATGGAGAGGACGTCTCCATGCTCGCTAAATCCGAGATCAGGTTCTCTTTGAACACGACTAGCTCCTCATTCCACCTGGTATACTGTCTAGTGGGAATTTCTCCCTCTTTCTGAAGGCGCATTTTAATTTTCTGAATAGTCGTCGTGAGCTCCTTCACGGACGCTAAAAATACCGGCTTTTTTAGCTGGGGTGCCAGATCCGTGATCATACGCACGAGATTTTCAAGCGTGTCGATATTTTTCGGATTGGGATATCCTGTCCACTCTATCCAATCGATGACCTCGATTGTTCTTCTGCGTGAGTCTTGAGAAGGTTTTGCCATAGAATTTTTCCTTTTGATTGGTATTAATGTAAACTTGCGAGATCTTTCAGAGTACAATTGACACCAGATCTATTCAGGACGTTTTCGAAATCTTGCAGTCGCTTGATGATGATGTGTAAGTCGTGTGTCTCCTTCGATAGCGTGGGTTTTATAAGATTCTTCTCCACAAGATCGCCGATTGCGGTGACCGTAAAAATTTCAGGATTCACAACCAGCTGATATTTTTCTTGCGCCCTCCCAGCCCACATTTCTGTAACAATGCCCGACTTTTCTAAGACATTCAAAATCTCTCTTGTATCTATCAAGGAGGCGCCCAAGTGGGAGGCGATCTCTTCGATGTCAATCGGTTTTTCTCCGGTTAAAAAGTGTGAAGTGATTTTGCGCAGGACAAGAAGCGCCAGCTGTTTTTGCGAGATCTCTCTATAGCGCTGTTCTCGTGGCTTCTTGAGTAGAAATTGCAAGTTTTCAAGCTGTGCGGCAATCGTTGCACCAAAAAGAAAGATCACAAAATTAATTTGCATCCAGACAACAAAAAGAGGAAGTGCTGCAAAACTTCCATAAATCGCGTTGTAATTTGAAATCGACACCTGGAAATAAATGTATAGAAGCTGCCAAAGCTGAAAAACCACCCCCGCGAAAACACCTGCAAAAAGACGCTGCTTCACATGAATTTTTGCATTGGGCGTGAAGATGTAAATGCACGTGAAAAGAACACACATCAACGCATAAGGGACAAACTTCATAAGAGCAACGAAATAATTCGAGATCTGCTGGAGCATCTCGTGTGCCTGAAATATTTTGAGCATCTCTTCATTCACAAAAATTGTCATGCTCATCGAAAAAATGAAGGCGATAGGAACGACAACAAGTGCTGTGAGGTAGTTAATGGCACGTCTCGTCAGGCTTCTTGCTTTTTGGATGCCCCAGATCGCGTTTAGGCATTTTTCAATATTTTCAAAGAGACTAAACACGCTCACAAAGAGCACAACGGCTCCAATACCAAAGATGGTTTGGCTTTTGATGTGGGTCATTAAGGTGCGCGCAAAATCCAATGCGATGGACAATACATCTTGCTGCTCATGAAACGTCGAGAGGATCTGTTTTTGAAGAAATGCTTCCACACCCAGTCCTTCCGCAACCGCAAAAATGATCGCAAGAAGTGGGACTAGTGCAATAAGAGAATAAAAAGTGAGAAGAGAGGCTTTTAAATAGCACTCCTTCTTACAAAAGGCTTCTATAAACAAGTAGCCATATTTCATCTTGCGCAAGAAAAATGAGCGTATAGGTCGCCTCTTGTCATGAGGAAATTTCCAGACGTTAATGCAAAAGTTCTTCTTCCATTTCATAGGCTTGTCTTATCATGTCTTGAAAAATAAAACACGCGTAGATTAAAAAATGACCTCTCTCTCACAACTTGTTTCTCGTGCACGCATCTCTCTTGCCGATTTTTGCAACGCGCGATCTTGTCCGGAAAGGGCCCAGATTGTCGAATGGACAAGAGACTCATCTGTATCTGTGTACAGTAATGCGATAAGTAGAGTGATCCCTCTTCCCTCTCCTCTCGTGAATCTTGTAACAAAATATTTACAAAAAAGCGACCTCGTTGGACCTCAACAACTTGAAGCTGTATGCGGCGAGGAATGGGTTACAAAAGTATGTCAAAAAGATAAGGCTGTTCTATCACCAAC
>JBIOJU010000028.1:0-9975 GCA_044451165.1 Chlamydiales bacterium
GATTTATATGACAAACGCAATTCAGATCCCTATTGCTAGTCCTGGCGGCACACTAAAAATCAAAGGTAAGCCACTCGATATCGGAAAACACGAAATACAAACACCCCTAAACGCTACGTTCGCGCATCGCGATCAACTGAATTTCTGGTCTGACCTTGATCAGGATGATTCTAGTCCAGATATTAGTCCCCGTCCTGATTCGAGCCATAGAGACGCAGTCAATGGTCTGGGACAAAAAATCATCAAAGATGAAGGCAAAAAAGATGGTCCCGTATCACAGTCTAATGAGTGTCCAACTGTTCGGAACAACAATGGAAAGGCCAAAAGGTTCACATTTTCCGTGTATGAAATTGACGACCAAACTGAGCGCGATAACCTACAGAAGCTGCGTTTAACAAAGTTTTTTGAAGCAAGCGCAAAAGCAGATCCCAGCATCTTTCTCTACGATCCATCCCCCACCAACAAGAAAGGATGAAGGATAAAGGCTGAACGGAAGAGAGAATCTCTCTTTTTTGGAGTGAGGTGGCTTGACGCTGCCTCTTTCTTCAAAGGGACCGGCGCACCCAAGAGATAAACGAGGCAACACCGCCGCAAATCCCCTCTAAGATATTCACGACAAACTGTGGCAAAATGCCGTCAAAACATGCGCAAAAGCGACGTAACGGCAAGGGCGACGCTGGAGGAGCATTATTTTGCACCGTGGCATCAAGACGTTCTTGTAGACCGTGTGCTAGCCACGCGCGCACATGCATATCGTTGTTTTTCCACCAGGCGTTTTCAGCTCGGCTAGGCTCTGGATCTTCTATTGAGTCTGCAACTGACGACTGTGGAACGGGGGGCATGGTTGCCTTGAGTTTAGCACGGAGCTCAGCGGCATCTTGACCATCCACCCCTAGCTGCTCGTTAGATATGTGCTCGAAATCCATGTTCGCTTTTGCCCCAGCTTCTATCAGCATTTCGATCACCTCTTTAGACTGGCGACCAACTGCAGTTCCTAGGACCCCCCTGTGTCCCACGTCCTTGCGTGCGCCGCCTTCATTGAGCAGTCGTGTAACGAGTTCTTTCGGTGCTTTGTCATAATTGAGAAAAAAAATCGCTAAAGAATTGGGTTTTTCTACTTTAGCACCACAATCCAATAATCGGTGAATGAACCTAATGTCCATTTCGAAGGAAACAGCTATATCGAGAGCACTCAATTTGCCATCATTCGCATTGAATACTTTACCTTCCTTAATGAGCCTCTCGACTCCACTACCTTTTTCATTCTCGAGAGTCGTCTCCCATAACTTACGAAGCTCGCTTAATTCTTCTCCTACAGTTGCAAAGAGTACCGTGCTGCGATTATCACTCGAAGTAAGATCGATGGAAAAGAATCTAGGTGTTTCCGCAGATGACGCATTCTGCCTGGCTTTTTCAGCGGCTTTGGCAGAGAGAAACTCTCGAACGCCTTCTTGCATCGGTTTATCACTAGCAAAAACTTCCGGTACGACAGCACCCTCTTGGACAAGGAGCCGTATGATTTCAAGATTATGTTCAAACTCGAGTGCGCTATTGATGTGACGAGCAGGAGGCTCGTCTAGAGGCGCTCTAGCAGAGATTAAGCTTCGGATAACTTCCTCGCGTCTTGGGTGTTTTGATCTGAGTGCAAGTCCTAGCGAACAGTCTGTCGGCACCGCTTTTGCGGTGAGAAGCAGCATAACGACTTCTGGATGGTTCATCGCGAAATCGATCTGCCCGAGCTCATTTTTACTTCCTGGAGGTAGATTCCATGGAATTGCATTTTTCTCGATTAGCGATTTGACCTTATCGGTAAGTCCACTAGCGTCGTCATTAAACAGATTCCCGTAAATGAGATCGTGAAGTTCTCTACTGGGTCCCTGAAGACCCTGAATGACCTTCTCTATGTTTGTCGCCATCTGTTTTCCTTAATTTATTGGTTGCTGTGTGCCAGGTCTTCAAAGTACCGGTAGACCCGTCTGCAAATCGAGACAGCCCCGCTGCAGATGCTTTCAAGAATGTTCACGAGAAATGCGGGTAGAATGCCATCAAAACATCCGCAATAGCGCTGCTGCGCTGGCTCGGCGCGCGCTGGCTGCGCAGGGGGAAGAAATTCAGCACGCAGACGGATGAGCGTTGCTTGGGAGCAAGGAGGATTACGACTTTCAAGACGCATAATACCAGTCTCGTCTCCTAGCCTTCCACCTGCTTGCAAAATGCGCAAAATAAGATCTTCCGAGCGACCTCTCCTAATTGCGGTCGCAAGTGTTCCCTCGTTGTTTTCGTTGGGAAGACAAGGTTTTGCTCCTCGGTCGATGAGAAGAGTGATCATACCCTCCGCACATGCAGGAGTATTTACAGCATGGTCCAGAAATCCATTTTCATTCTGGAGAGGCTGTCGTAATTCGCCTCCTCTACCAAGATAGCGCTGAAGCTCTTCCCTCGTCATTCTCCCAAGTGCGTTATACAAATCACTAACACGCGTTACCACCTGATGCGGGACAGCTACGTTGGCCAAGGGACCCCCATTGCCCTGCGCGGGCTGTGCGAGTCTTTGCAAAAACTCCTCTGGAATAGCATTCAATCTGGGTTCCCCATCTTCTCTCACAGGCTGCTGAGCACGCTCATTCCTAGTGCGTGCAAGTTGGAGGGTTTGTGCAGAAGGTGTAGCACCTTCAGCAAGAAGAGCATTAAATGTCTCTTCGTGAAAAGTACTCCATCGAACGGCAGAATCTAATGTGCCAAGTTGCTTTCCATGTTGCGCGACGGGAGTGGCTTTTGCAGCCAGAAGAAATCTAACGAGATCTGATTCTGAGTTATCACGCAGCGCCCGATTTAAAGCATGATCCTCATGGGCGCGGTTAAACACAACAGGCACAACCCCTGCCCTTACGATATCCTGCACGACTTCAAAACTCTCTGTTACTTTGAGCGCGTATTCAATTGGCCCGATGAAGCGCTGCCCGTTTGATAGCTGCTCGTCTGACGGAGCGTTGTAAGGTGATGGAGCATTGTAGAGCCTGCCTTGCTGGATAAAACTCTGAATTACAGCATCTGCACCGTAAATGAGTAGAGACTGGCTTTTTGGCAAATGTGCCCATTCAAGTTCCAAATCGGACGAATAGGGTCGGAGTCTCAAACTGTTAGGGTTTATATGAAAGCCGTTTGCCATATTCTTCTCCTTTTAATATTTTGCTTGCGTTGAGCAGGAGATTATACCAGATTTCGGGTGTTCAGCACAAAATATTTACAGGCGTAAAGTAAAATCTTTTTTAAGGTGTGTAAAATTTTTACTTGTTGTCTTTTCTGAAGAAGAGGTAGCAACCGATGAGAAGAAAGGGCAGGCTTAGAAATTGGCCCATTGTGAACCATGAGGTTCCGAGAAGAAGACTACTCTGCTCCTCCTTCAAAAATTCAATGAAGAAGCGAAAACCAAAGACCAGGATAAGAAAAAGACCGGTCGTTTTTCCCGCTTTTTTCCATTTGGGCACACCCCACATGAGTAGCGCAAAAATCAGAAGGTAAAAAAAAGCTTCGTAAAGCTGGACAGGGTGGCGCGGCTCAGGCCTACTTCCATCTAAGGGATGTCCAAAGACAACTCCCCAGGGAAGATCTGTAGGCCTTCCCAAAATCTCCTGGTTGATAAAATTGCCCACGCGGATAAAAGCTGCGGCAAGAGCAGTTGGCACAACCACAAGGTCTAAAAGGGCAAGCCACCTAAGTTGCGGCAGACCCTGTTTTGGAAGAAGTGAAAGGATAAACAGCGCAAAGAGCATGCCGACTGCCCCACCGTGACTCGCAAGTCCTCCCTCCCAAACTTTTACGACACCAAGAGGATCGTGGAAGTAGCTAGCTAGATTTTGATAAAAGAGAAGATCGCCCAGGCGGGCACCGATCACGGCACCCAAAATGACAAATAAGGTGATGCGATCCGCAAGAAGGCGTGCTTTGTTGGAATCCCACGTGCGCCTCAACTCTCTTCGCAAAATCAAGTAGCCTAAAAAAAAGCCTAAAGCAAAAAAGAAGCCATACCAGAGAATAGGCCTATTCAGAAGAGGTAGCACGAAGGGAAACATCTCGCGCGGAGGATCCCAATAAAAATACGCAAAGCTCATGAGTAGAGAGTATAATGTATCAGGTTAAAATTTTCACCATTGGAAAAACTAAGGAGCGCTGGCTAGCTGATGCGCTTGACGAATATACTACGCGTCTTCAAAAGATGGTCGCCATTGAATGGATCATTGCAAAAGATGACGCTGGGCTCGCGCGCTTTTTAGAAAAAGAAAAGAGCTTCATCTGCTTAGATCCTCAGGGAAAGCTGCTCGATAGTCTTGCCTTCTCCAAACAGCTTTTCATCTTACTGACAGAAGGCGGAAGTCGTCTATCGATCGTGATTGGCGGTGCGGATGGAATTCCTGTACAGGTCAAGTCACGCGCAAAAAAACTGCTCAGCCTCTCGCCACTTACATTCACCCATCAACTCACAAGGCTCATTCTCCTCGAGCAGCTCTACCGCGCTACTGAAATCGAAAAAGGCTCCCCCTACCACAAATAAAAGAAAGAAAAAATCCTACCACAGAGTCACAGAGAAGGATGAGGAAAGCACAGAGGAAGAAAGAGGAATCTTTTTTTGCGTGAGAAGCAAAAAAAGAACGCTCCTGCTGCTATCCGCAGCAAATAAGAAAAAGAGGTCCTCTCTTGTGGAATTTTCTTACTCGCAGCTGAATTTTCTTATTTGCTGCAATAGCAGCCGGAGATTTTTTTTGTTTTGTTCTCCCCAAAACAAAAAAGAAAAACTTCCCTCTTACCTCTGTGCTGCCTCATCCTTCTCTGTGACTCTGTGGCGGGATTTTCTTACTCGCAGCGGGATTTGCTTCGGATCTTAACTTGTGCGGGCGAGGAGGGCGAGGCGGAAATAGATCATCGATCCGTTGACTAGAGCAGAGCCGATAGCGACGTCAATTAGCCCATGAAGATCAGCGGGAAGTTTTGCAAAACGCAAGCTAATCCCTAAACCAACCATGATTGCCATGAGAAGAAGATAACGCGCGGAAAAAAGCTCTGTTACTTTTATTGGTGCTGGGAGTGAAACGATTCTTGCAACCACTTTTTTCACAGTTTTTACAAGAACAAACCGTCCTTTAATGAGACCGATTAAGAGCCCAAATGCAATGAGAATAAGAGCCCCCGACTGATGACTGCCACTCCAAGCAGCAAGTCGTGAAATTAGAACAGCTCTGATGCCAAATTGCTCTGCGTGTGCGGCGAGCACAACAAGATTTAATCCTTTCATGAGCAAAAACAGTCCGATGATCAGCCAGAGGACTCCCGAGAAAATAACTGCAGCTGTGTGTGATAGCTTCATGATCTATACCCTTCGACAAAAAAGATTTAGCAAACTAGAATCAACATATCTTATTTAGGAGAAGGTAACAATGAATATTTCTCTTGCTTTCATGCGCATCTTTTTCATGATCTTGAGCATCTTTTTCATGACAACATTCATGCTCTCCTCACCTATCGGATCACCTGCCACAAATTCGATCATAGGCGTCATCATCGGCCTTCTCTTTGGATTCATCTTGGTAGGATTTGACACCCTCTTTCGTCGTTTTAACCTGCGCGCATTCAATGTTGCAATCATTGGGATTTTTATCGGCTATCTCATGGGACAGGCAATTGTCCTTACCTTTGACGCGGTGCTTGAGATCAGCTCGATCTCGATGACGCTTCAACCACAAACGCTTGAAATCATCAAAATTGCTCTCTTTCTTTTCGGGACATATCTTGGTGCCATCATGACCCTCCGCGCCTCCGATGAGCTTTATATTAGTATCCCGTTTGTAAAATTTGCACCCATGGTACAGAAGAAAAAAGATCTTCTGATCGATCAATCCGTACTTGCAGACGCACGCATCATCGACGTCGCAGCGACAGGAGTTTTTGACCATCAGCTGGTTGTCCCTCGCTTCGTATTAAAAGAGATCTACGCGCAATCTGAAACAGGAGATGAGGTCACCAAAACAAAAGCGAGAAGGGCGCTGGACGTGCTCAAGAAGCTTGAAGCACTACCCACACTTGCTCTACGTTTCAACGACACAGATTTTCCTGAAGTCAAAGAGCTATCTAGTAAAATGGGAAGGCTTGCTCGACTGATCGACGCTAACCTTCTTTCCGCAGATGTCTCACGCGCACAGACGAATCAACTCGATGGCGTTCGCGTCATCAATCTTCATACTCTTGCAAGTGCCTTAAAACCCCTCATGCAGGCTGGCGAGTTCATCAAAATCAAGATTCAGCGTTACGGAAAAGAAGCAGAACAGGGCGTGGGCTATCTCGAAGATGGTACGATGGTGGTTGTCAATGGTGGAGGAAAATACATTGGAGAAACAATCGAATGTCGAGTCCTTTCTGTGAAGCACACGTCCGCAGGACGTATGATTTTTTGCAACGCGCTTGATCTAGAAACCCCCGAGCATGAAGAAGAGAAAGATGAGGATGAAAACGAGTGAAAATTTTTGGCATTGGCAATGACATCATGGAGATTGATCGCATCGGCGAAAGCTATAGAGAGCATGGCGAGCGGTTTCTCGAAAGAATATTAACACCCAAAGAACGCGCCTACTGCCATAAGCATCAAGATCTCCTTCCACATATCGCCGCCCGTTTCTCGGGCAAAGAAGCTGTCGCAAAGGCACTAGGAGTTGGCATCGGCGAACGCCTCTCCTGGCAAGACATAGAAATTCTAAACGACGAAAAGGGAAAGCCTTGCGTCACTCTCTCCCCCAAGGCAATGAAAGAATTTGATAACCCAAAGCTTTTTCTATCGATCAGCCATTGCAAGCTCTACGTGTCGGCAGTAGCTATTTACATGAACTAGTTGTTACACAAGGTGCAGCTGTGGGAGCAGCACCTTTGGTTGCACGACGCCACAGCAAATTCTTCTGAATAAATCACAGATTCTGAGACAGCAATTCCTAGGTGCCTCTTGCGACCACCCAAACGTCATCTTTTTACTTCTCATGAACTCTGCAAAAACCTCGAGCGAGCTCCGAAACTCCGAACCTGCGTATCCGTGAACAAACCAATCTGCTCCTGGGATGCCTTTAATAGCCACCAACACGGTTTTTTGCACGCCGCCACCTGTATAGATGATATTTGCTCTACAAGCGAGGTAAGGCAGTTCTCCCGCATATCCAATCACAATGGAAGCGGAAAGCTCTGATGGGTCTTCAGGGAACCTTGTCAAGCCCCTGGGATATTTTTGAAATGCCATGGGGTAGAAATTTTGAAAGGTGGCACGCGCGGCGACTTGCTGGAGCTCCGGGGGTAAGAGGCGATGAATCTGGCGGGGTTGGAATGAGGAGATCTGTTTGTTATAGGAGCGATTCACCCTCTTGCATCGATCCTGATCTACAGGAGATAGCCAGGACAAGATCAGCTCTCTAGTGGGACCGACGGCAAACACTTGACGATAAGCAAGCAGCCTGCGCTCTTCTTTCTCAAACGCCCTCACGTTAGTGTGACAGCCACGATCGACCATACTGAGATTAACCCGTTCACCCGCATTCAAAAAGCCACATATCGCTTGGTTAAGATCATTGCTCCCAAAAACCTTTAAAGACATATATCACCTTTTTGTAAGATTTAATAAAAATTTATAAGCATTTTACTTAATAAAACAAATAACAACAATATATAATTATTATACATTTACATAAGCCGTTAAATGCAAATAACTTAAGCGCTCTTAATTTGGAGTGCGGAGACCTGGCTCCGCTTTTCTTCGCCGCGACCTGGCGCGGCGTCCCTCGAGGATGAACGTATCAATAATTTGAAAGTTATGTAGAAGGTCGGTTCCCGAAAAGAGGCAGCGTCAAGCCGCTGTCCGTGAAAGCGGCGCCGGGTCGCCGCACTCCAAAAAAAACCTCTCTTTCTTCATCGTGTCGCCGCGACGAGCGGCGATCCTGCCCGCGAAGCGGATCTTTGCTTCCCTTTCTTCTCTTTATTCATCTTTCTTAGAAGAATGAGAATGGGAGCTCATACGCAAGTGTGAAAAAATTCACTTCCGCAGGATAGGCGTGCGCATAGACTCTACGGGCGTATTCGAAACTCAGCGTTCCCCAGATGCGGAACATGCGTCGATACGAAGCCCCAATATCTATCGATTGGTGATGCACCTTTGCGTAACCGTGAAAATGATCCACGTTTACAAAGTTCTGCTTTCCAAATCCAAAATCGCCTCGTCCAAAAAGCTGAAGCTGGTGTCTGTCCACCCAGTTCCATTCACAAGAGAGTAAAAAGCGGGTCCAAGGAGCGCCGCGCTGTCCAATTCCTGCAGCTCCAAATCCATATGTGTGGAGGGTCCAAAATTCTCCACAGCTCCACTCCTTACCCATCGAAAGATTGAGCTCTGCATCAAATTCAGCTGCATAGGGGCAGCTAATATCTTTAAGACTTAAATGATTCACGCCTCGCAGAGATACTCCCGTGACAAGCGCAAGAGGATCTCCACTCACATCATCTAGCCACAAATACCTACTCTGAAATGCAAAACTTCTCCAGTTAAACTCTTGACGCGTTGTGCGAGCAAGCTCCATTTCAACATAGGTCTCTATTCTGGGTGAAACGGTGTAACCGAGGCCAAAGAGAAACTGGTTATCGCGCGATTTATGCTTTTCGCCGCCGAGCGCGTTTTTTACCCGGTCATAATAGTCAAATGTGTAACTTGTGTCGAAAAAAAACTCGTACTGATTGCCTAGCCACGGCTCGATTGGAAGAGCGGAAAGAGTTCCAGAAGCAAGAAAAGCAGCAAGCACTCTTTTCATCATCAATGAATCAATCCTCTGGATGAGAGCCAGCGTTCTGCATCGAGTGCTGCCATGCAACCCGAGCCAGCGGCAGAAATTGCTTGTCTATAGACATGGTCTTGCACATCTCCTGCAGCAAACACTCCATCCACACTTGTGCGCGTAGTTCCCGGCTCAACTTTAATGTACTCATTGTCGTGGAGTTCAACTTGTCCTGCCAAAAACTTGGTATTGGGATCGTGGCCGATCGCAAAGAAGACGCCTCCTGCATCTCGTCTCGTCTCTTTTTTGCTGATAAGGTCTTGCAAAATCACCGCCTTCACGACATCATCTCCTTCAATCTTGATGATGGCGTGGTTCCACAAAATCTCAACTTTGGGATGGTGAAAAGCACGCTCTGCTAAAATTTTTGAAGCGCGGAGCTGATCCCTTCTGTGAACGATATAGACTTTGCTTCCAAATTTTGTGAGAAAAATCGCCTCCTCGACTGCGCTATCACCTCCACCAATGACAAACAGGTCACGGTTGCGAAAAATCGGCATGGCTCCGTCACAGACAGCACACGCGGTTACCCCTTTTTGCCAAAACTCTCCATCACGCGCTCCGGGAATATCAAGACGCCGTGCATTGGCGCCGGTGGCAATAATGAGCGTGTCTGCTTCTACAGTTGTGGGACTCCCCTTCACGAGAAACGGTCGCCTTTTTAAATCAACAGAGATAACATCTTCTGTGATCATCTCAGTTCCAAAGCGTTCGGCTTGCCTGCGAAATTTTTCCATGAGTTCAGGGCCTTTTATTCCCTCTGGAAAACCAGGATAGTTTTCAACTTCTGTCGTTGTCATGAGCTGGCCGCCCGGCGTGCCAGAGTAGAACCCTTCAAAAACAAGAGGGGCTAAATTTGCACGCGCAGCATAAAGCGCAGCAGTGTAAGCCGCAGGCCCCGAACCAATAATCACAAGCTTTCTCTTTTCCATTTTTTCTCCGTATACCTGTGTTGCGAGGGTAATCAATATTCAACCACCGAGCACACCGAGAGCACCGAAAAACGGAGAGGAAAAAAGCAGGAAAGCAGGATGGCCAGGCTAGAAAAGATAAAATAAAAGTTTCTTCATCCTGTTATTATTTATTGATGACGGTGTTCTCGGGGTGGTCGGTGGTTATTTTATGA
>JBIOJU010000029.1:0-9962 GCA_044451165.1 Chlamydiales bacterium
AACACTTCTTTCGGATTTTTTAATAGCCTCGCTTTAAATTTCTCGTCGCCCCAAGCTTTGGCAACGATTTTTGCCCATATTTTTTTTTGCTTCTCATGATTTGTTTTTGTCATCTGAGGATCTCCTTTGTTCATAATCTGATCCATAGCCTATACAATAATTTAATGTAAGCGTGTAGAAAATATTTGAAATTAAAAAAAATAGTAGATATAGGAGGGGTAACGCGACATACAAAAGGAAAACACAGTGCCATCACGTCGAGTACCGGCCGCTCTCGTCTGTTATTGCAGCTTATTTATTATGGCATTTGGGGCAGACCAAGAGGTTTGCGACGGTTTGATTGAGTGTCCGGAAACTGTGCGCGAGAATCCAAATACCATTCCCCGTCTTTCGCTGAATGACGTCATCCGCCAAACGATTAAGTATCAGTGGACAATTCAATCATCTGAGCTTGCGATTGATGCGCAAGCAGGCGTTTTAGAACAGGCGACCGGTGCATTTAATCCATTTTTAGACACCAGCTATGCCAAACTCTTTCAGCGCGACATTCAGTCTGCCATCGGTTTGAAGTCAGGCCTCAATGGCTACACCTCTACTTCGAATCTCTCTCTTCAAACTTTGGCCCGGTTAGGAACGACGTATGGCATCACTTATCAAAACGTGAATACGCTCAACCCTTTGACGCTCACACCGCTCCGACCTCCAAGGATCGATGCCTCTACCGTCAACTTGACGGTCACTCAACCTCTTCTGAGAAACTTGCTATATAGCCCTCAAACAACATTAGAAAAAACTCAACAGCTGCAGCTTAAAGCCGTCAAATTTCAAAATATTCAAAATATTGCGCAAGCAATCGCCTCATCCATCACCGCCTATTGGGAGTTTGTTGCAGCAAGAAAGCTGCTTGTCGTGCAATGGGAGCAAGAACAGCTGCTCTGTACACTCGAAGAGTACGCAGAAGATCTTGTGAATGAGAACCAACAAGGATATGCGAGCCTCTACCAGCCGCGCGCAGACCTTGCACTTGCTACTGCTAATAGAATCCAAGCCGAACAAAATGTCCGAGCTACATATTATGCACTGCTTCTTAGTATGGGACTTGTGCCTGGCGAACAAAAAGAGATACCAGACCTTCTCGTGGATGATTTCCCCATTTCCGATAGCCTTTGCGTACTGGACCGGAACTGGTATGACCGTTATTTAAATGCGATTGATGATAACCGTACAGATATCATAGCGGCAAAAATTCTGATTGAACAAGCTGATCTCAATCTTATCTCTGCAAAAAACTCACTTCTTCCTGCAGTCGATGTAACGGGTACTGCCCAACTTTTAAATACAACTGCAGCACAGCGCGCGCGCCATCTTTTTGAATCGAGCAATTTTAGAAATCCTGAAAGGGATTACACAGTGGGGGTCTCGCTAACCTTTCCAATTTTTAATGATACAGCAAAAGGTCTGGTCAAACAGACGCGCGCGCTCAAATCCCAAGCCGTTGTCAATGCAGACTTCCTGGAGAGCCAGGCGATCTCTGATTTTAAAACAGCCTTTACCCTGTACAATGCCCTTCTTTCCGAAGTAAAAAGAATTCGACTTTCAGCAAAGGATTATCGACTCACTGTTGAGAGCGAGTATTTGAAGTTAAAAGAAGGGTTAAGCACCTATTTCTTCGTGCTGACTCTACAAACATTTTGGCAGCAGGCGCTCATCCAGCAGATTTTTACGGAAAAACTGTTCGCAGAAAACTTAGTTCAGATGCAGCTCTCTTCAGGAAAATTGATTAAATGGATCTCAGAAGACAAAGAGATAGAGCCTTCTGATGTAGATACAACAACCGATATGTTCTTGGTAATGGGATGTGAAACGATGGGGTCGAAGCCGAGTGAGTCTTGTACACTTGAACACCCGCTTCCCCCTGGCACTAACGTGAGCGGCGATACAGAGGAGACACTCAGTGACTGGTAATGAAACATCGACTGAACCGGTTTCGCAAAGAGAGAAGCTAAAGAAGCTGATCTCCTCCGAAAGCTTTGACGAACTAATGCAGGTGGTTGGCAACAAAGGGTGGATTGCTATCTGGTGCTGCTTTGCAATTCTACTCATCGGAATTGTCTGGGGTTTCTTGGGATCAATACCTATCAAGGTGATGGGTAATGGCATCTCGATGACCCTCAAAGGACCGCACGTTATCGTCTCTCAAATTCAAGGCACGGTACTCGAAACAAACGTGGTTCTCGGCCAATTTGTTGAAAAAGGAGAACTAATTGTCAAATTGGATAACCCGACATTAGAGCTAGAAATTCGGCAAAAGCGTGGAGGACTCACAAACAAAGAAAATGAACTTCAAGCTTTAATCTCTCGCGTTGAAGAAGAAAAGACAGGAAGAAGGGCCTCAATTTTAAAAGAGATGGAAAGTGCAATTTTAGGAAGAAAAACAACAGAAAACAATCTCGACTTTTATCAAAAAGATCTTCAAGCCAAAGAGCGACTAGAAAAGAAGGGGATTGTGCCAGCTCAATCTGTGCAAGAGGCAAGAGCCAAGTTGGAGCAAGCCAAAATCGATATCCAGATGTACCAGGCGACTCTCACACCGTCTAAAAGCAGATTTAGATCGCTCCTACCGAGTGGAAGAGATTCAATCAAAATTGGACGAGGTGGGTGCCACTCGTAGTGAGCTGGAGCGACTTCTTTTGCAAAATAGATACCTGGAGATCCGCGCGGATCGCAGCGGAAAAGTGTTAGAAGTTGTCGTTGCCTCCGGAGACCTCGTGCTACCCGGTGCGGAAGTTGCCTCGATCGAGCTTCCAGGAAAAAAAGGAGAACTGCTACGTTACTACGTGACCTTTCCCGCGCAGTTTGGGGACCTTCTGGATGTAAATCTACCCGTTGAAATTGAAGTATCGGGGGTCGATCCGAAGCTGTACGGTTTTCTTCTCGGAAAGACAAAGTTTATTTCGCCTTATCCAGTGACGATGGAAGAAATCAAGGCTGTGGTGAGAAATTCGGAAATTGCCGCGTATCTTAAAGGGACGAGCCCAGTTGTCTACTCTGCAATCGTAGAGCTCCAGCTTGATCCCACCACCAAAAGCGGTTATGCCTGGTCATCAAAAAATGGTCCTCCTTGGCTGCTTTCTTCGGGAACTATTAGTAAGATAAAGACGATCGTCGAACGTAAGGCCCCCATCATTTACGTTCTGCCAGTCGAAGTTTCCCCCTACTTTAACCGAATATTATCTAATGACTAAACTCAATAATACATGAAAATTTTCTCTCTATTTTCTAAGTCCAATCGGGTGAGAACGCCTACAGTGATCCAGATGGAGGCGGTGGAATGTGGTGCTGCCTCACTTGGCATTATTTTGGCCTATTATAAGCGTTATGTGACGCTAGAAGAGCTGCGTATTGCATGCGGCGTCTCTCGTGATGGTAGCACTGTTTTCAACATGAAGAGAGCTGCCAAGGATTATGGTCTTGAGGCAAAAGCATACCGCAAAAGCATAGAAGAGCTACGCGAACTCGATCCTCCTTTTGTGATTTTTTGGAACTATAACCATTTTCTTGTCGTAGAGGGCTTTGGTAAAGATGTCGTTTATTTGAACGACCCAGGTGTTGGGCCTCGTACAGTCACTTTAGAGGAGTTTGAAAAGCAGTATTCCGAGATTGTCATTACCTTTGAAGTCACAGAAGATTTTGTGCCGGGAGGGCTTGCCCCTTCGATCTGGCCGGGCGTTGTCGAGCGACTTCGCAAAGTCAAATCACCCATTCTTTATCTCATCTTTGCTGGATTTTGTCTCATGCTCACCAACATTCTTTCTCCTGGGCTGACCAAAATTTTCTTCGATGTGATCCTAGGACAAGAGATTTTTACCTGGTCTAACTGGTATATTGCTGGCTTTTTAGCGCTCTGTGCAGTGATGTGCGCTATCATCTGGTTGCAGCAGTATATTCTCATTCGCCTCAATGGAAAATTGTCGATCCGTTTCTCTGCCGACTATCTTGCGCACATCCTCAAACTTCCACTTTCTTTTTATCAGCAGAGATTTGGAGGAGAGATCGCCTTTCGTCTTTCACTCAACGACTCTGTGATCGACATTTTAACGGGAAAGCTAGCAACAACTTTTGTAAGTGCCATCTTCATTATCACCTACGCGCTACTCATGTTTGGATTCAATGCAACCATTGCAATGGTAGCGATTCTTTCTGCTGGATTGAACTTTTTAGCCGTTGCCCTCATTCAGCGCTTTCGCAATGACGCCTATGCCAAACTGCAACAAGATTATGGTAAATATTACGGCTTTGCAATTGGTGGTCTCTACTACATCGAATCCATTAAAGCGACAGGCGTGGAGGGGGACTTCTTTTCGCGCCTGCTAGGCTACTTTAACCGCGCCCTCAACACAGAGCAGAAACTAGCAAAGAGAAACTCTTACATCATGACCCTTCCTGTTTTTCTTCAAATGTTAACCACGGCAGCGTTATTTGGAATTGGAGGATGGATGATCATGACCGAAAATTTTACGATTGGTCTTTTCATGGCACTCCAGATGCTGATCAACAACTTCAATACACCCGTTCTCCAGATGAGCCAATTAGGGGAGTATGTTCAGACAGCAAAGATCGATATGGCGCGTATAGATGATGTGATGAAAAATCCTGTCGATCAGATGTTTCAAAATGCACCCGTTGCGACTCAAGGGTACAGGCGACTGTCGGGAGAAATTGAGCTGCGCAACGTCACATTTGGTTACTCCCTATTAGACCCTCCACTCATTGAAAATTTCAGTTTCGTTTTAAAACCGGGTCAGAGAATTGCTCTCGTTGGTCCCACAGGATGTGGGAAAACAACCATCGCGCGCCTCATCAGCGGGCTCTTTACGCCATGGAGCGGAGAGATCCTTTTAGATGGAATTGATAAACGACAAATTTCGCGTGAAGAGATCATCGCATCCCTTGCGACCGTTGACCAGGATATTTTTATTTTTGCAGGTTCGATCCGCGACAACATCACGCTTTTTGATAAGAGCTTTAGCGACGATGAAATTATCTATGCCGCAAAGAGCGCGGCCTTGCATGAGGAGATTTTGCAAAAATCCGAGGGATATGAGTATATCCTAACAGAAGGCGGTACAAATTTGAGTGGGGGACAAAGACAAAGACTCGAAATTGCCCGCTCCTTTCTTCTCAACCCTGCCATTCTGATTCTAGATGAGGCAACAAGCGCATTGGACACGCACACCGAAGAAAAAATCATCAAAAATGTCAGGCAGCGTGGCTGCACCTCTATCATGGTTGCCCATCGTCTGAGCACGATTCGAGATTGCGATGAGATCGTTGTGCTAAAAGATGGAAAGATCATACAACGAGGAACACACGATGCCCTGAAAGAGCAAGAAGGCCCGTACAGGGAGCTCGTCCTACATGAAGTATAGGTATTAAATGTCACAGCTGAAAATCCCGGAACATTTGCGCGCAGTTTTTCTTCGTGGGGAAGCGATCGTCGTAGAGGCAAATACGCACTATCCCTTAAATGATCCAACAGCTTTCTACTGGCTAGAAGAGGAAGGGGGAGATCTCTTCCTCTACTCACGCGATGATAAGAACTTCATACCCATATTCATGGTAGATGCCTATCCGCAGGAATTTTTTTTTCCGGGGCCCGTGTCGGATGATGAGATGCACCACTCTCTCTTTTTTGTATCTTCACGGAGAGCAAAACTTCGTAAAATCTCTTTTGCCACCTTCATTCAAGAGTCTGGAAAAGATCCTGAAATTCTCGTCGCCGCCCAGCCATTTTTTGATAAGTGGGTTTTAAATCTGATCACTTTTTTTCTCCTCTCCAAAAAAGAGGTGAAAATCGATAAATATTTTTCAGTCGGGGAAAGTGTGCAGGCAGAAGAGGGAAATACTTTGGCCCTTGCGCGCACGCTCATCCCGGAAGAGAAGGGAAAAATTGTCTGGTTAGGTCTGCAAAAGGGGAGGGGAGAGCTGTATGGGGAGAGCAGTCAGACTTTCGCGCACGAGCAAGGGATCCTCTATCCCTTTTCCCACTCTCTCTGGATGACAGCAAAAGAAGCGCTTGAGATGAACACTCTTGCCACGCACGATGCACTCAAAACCCCTCGTTTTTGGGACTCTCTACACGATTTTCATCGCAGAATTTTTGCATCCGCATTTGCAAAAAGAGCAGAACAGCTAGAGAGACTACTGTTTCGAATGCAGGCAAAAAAAAGCCGAGAAGAAGAGCAGTACCAGGAGACTTTTTTTAAGCTTGGATCTGTGCTAAATAAGAAACTCGCCGTCCCGACAAGCTATGAAGGCACCCCACTTTTCAAAGCGTGTGATCTCGTGGGCCAGCAACTCAAAGTGCAAATGCTCGCCCCAACAACACCTGCTACTTCGATTCATGACCAGGTAAGAGAGATCGCGTTTGCAAGTGGAGTGTATGTCCGCAAGATCGCACTGCCACCCTCCTGGTGGGAAGAGGCAGATCAACCCATTGTAGGATTTTATGGGGAAGATCACCATCCGGTAGCACTTCTTAAAAAGAAGAGCAAATATTATGAGATAGAAGATCTCGCCAGCAAAACCATCACAAAATTAACGCCTGAAAATGCAAAAAATATTGGTGAGGAAGGATACGTTTTTTACGAAGGATTTCCCAAAAAAGCAGTCCGCTTCTTGACCTTTGTAAAAACGGCTTTCAAAAATAACAACGCAGACGGCTACATTTTTTTTCTTATCGCCATCGCAAGCGGGCTTTTAAACCTCTTTTTGCCCTTTGCGATGAAAGAGCTTTTTGAGACCCTAACTTTTGGCAAAGATCTCAAAATGTTAGCTCAATTCACACTCGGACTTCTGATTGTTGCCTTTGGCAATGGTTTATTTACACTGACAAAAAACTTTGCACTTCAGCGCATCGGAGGTATTTCGAAAAATCAGATCGAGAGTTCAATGTGGGGGAGAATATTAGAACTTCCCGCCTCTTTTTTCCGCCGCTTTGCCTCGGGCGACCTGATGAACAAAGCATCCATTTTTCAGACCGTACGCCAGCAGCTCTTCGGAGATTCTGTGAAAATGTTTATGGACATTGTCTACTGCATCTTCTATCTCGCGCTCATGTTTTTTTATAGCGGCGTTTTAACCCTGTTTGCCTTGGGAGGCATTTTCATCGCTTTCTTAGTTTATACGGCGTGTATTGTGATCCAGATGAGACTCACCAGCAAAAGTTTTACATTAGGAAGTTTGATTCAGGGGAAGGTGGTTCAGATCATTTCAGGCATTCCAAAAATTCGAGTTGCAGGTGCAGAGAGTAGATTTTTTGGCATGTGGGGAGACCTCTTTGCCCAGAAAAAAAAGATCGACATCCGCATCCAATATACAAACGCCATTCAAAGCTTGGTCTTTCGACTCTTTCCAACGTTAATGTCTGTTCTACTATATGCCGTTGCAATTGTTATTTTTCGTAAAGAGGTAGAACTTCCTGCAAGCGCACAAACCAGCACACTCACGATGGCAGTCTTTTTGGGATTTTCTACCGCCTTCGGTCTCTTCTTCACCTCGTCTTTAGAAATTTTAGAAACCCTCTTTTCCCTCTCTACCGCCGTTCCCTACTGGAAACAGGCAAAATTTATCCTAGAAGAGCCGCTAGAAAAACGACCAGAAAAGGTGCAGCCTATTAACCTAAAAGGTCAGATTGCGCTCGATCATGTCGCTTTTCGCTACGACAAAGATAGCGATTGGATTCTGCGAGATCTTTCCCTGGTTGCAAATCCCGGAGAGATGATCGGAATTGTCGGTCCTTCTGGCTCGGGCAAGTCGACGATTGTGAGGCTGCTTTTGGGCTTTGAAGCACCCGAACAGGGAGAGGTGCTCTATGATGACCAGAGCTTGCAAGACCTCGATATTCGCGGTGTGCGTAAACAGATTGGCGTCGTCCTCCAAAACGCAGGTATTTTGGCAGGAAGCCTCTATGAAAATATCGTTGGTGCAGGAAGTTACACGGTAGAGGAGATTGAGAAGGCTTTGCATCTTTCAGGTTTTGATGCAGATTTAGAGCACCTTCCCATGGGGCTAAATACGATTTTACCAATGGGCGGCGGTACATTTTCTGGTGGTCAAAGACAGAGGCTTTATCTTGCCCGCGCGCTCGTCTCAACACCAAAAATCTTAATTTTAGATGAGGCAACAAGCGCTCTCGACAGTAAGACGCAAGAATTTGTAAGCAATAACCTCGATCAGATCGATGTGACGCGTATTGTGATTGCGCACCGCCTCAGCACCATCAAACACGCAGATAGAATCTATGTGCTACAAAATGGCGCCATGGTCGAGACAGGCACCTTTAACGAGCTGCTCGCCAAAGGCGGCCTCTTCGCCGACATGCTCAAACGCCAGCAGGTTTAGTTTTCGTTGGACTCAATAAGCTGTCTAAGCTGATTTCGTGTAAGAAGGAGGGGAACGTCCACTTCTTTAGCTGCTATCGCATAGATCTGTGCCGCTATTGGACAGCTCGATCCCCGATACTTCTCATTCACATATAAAGTGCGCATATGCGTACGTGCATTCTTACAAGGTCCTTCTTGAAACTTATACGTCCGTGATCTTTGTTTCGGTCTGGGTAGAGCAGCTGCTTCTAGCATTTCTTTTGGAAGTTTCCTGCAGCATCGATCCGCAAATTCCCATAAAGGATAAATATGGTTTTTAAGGTCGTTTTTTGACGGATTTCCCTCGGGCCAGAGTGTGTCATCTTTCACCAAAATATCGATCGCTTTCTCCGCGTCTTCGTCTGTGTAGAAACAAGTTCCAAAAATCTGTAACAAAACAGCTGGAGTGAAAATTTCCTGTCTTCGAGGGTAAATCTCTTCATTCAGCTTTTTTAGTGCCTTTTCCGCCTTTTTAACGTTAGCTACGACAACAGAGGGAACGATCAGTGGGGCATAAAAGCTATTGAGCTCACTTAGCTTCGTAGTTGCCCATTTAAAGCCAAGGCCACTAATCACACTATAGACCATCCATTTAAAATAATCGGCCTTGCTTCCAGCAGCGGACAGCTTTTTGCGTCTCTTGCACCGCATGAGAAGCAAGACTGCCATATCCTGGTAACTTATCACCAATAATCAAAGACATAATTTTGCCCCTTTTAAATTATGGAAGTTCTTCGGTGTCTGATAACGGTGTACATGCGTCTATTAACCCATCTACAGCGCCTTCTAATTTTTTACGGGCATTATCGATAGCAATACGGAGCTTCCAATGCGCCTGGGTCTCTTGACTCTTTGAGCGGCGTTCTTGTCCTTGTTTTTCGGCGGTTAAACGTGCCGAAGTTTCGGATAATCGCCCGAACTGCTCAGCCGCACCTTTAACACTACCAAGTGCATGAACAATCATCGCGGCTTTTTTCGGTTCAACCCCTGCCTCGACCATTATTACCAATTGCTTAAGCTTTTCACGAGCTTTTTGAGTGATGGTCCAGTTAGGATTTAAAGAACTTAATACACTGTAAATCATATACTTAAGATAATCTGCTACTCCCCAGGACCCATTGGCTTTCTCATTGGACTCCAAAGGCTTATGTACAGCGGTTGCTGTGTAAGGGAGAGTAGGGCCTCTTGCAACTATAATCATAAAACACTCCTTGTAGTTGTTAATAAGTACATTCTATATAAATAACAATTAAATATCTATAATTATTAATAAATATTAATTCGCTTAATATTAACAACTTAAGCTATTAATCCTACATCTGAATTCAATAAATAAAACTAATTTTGATTTTATCAATTTACATAATACCTAGAAGGTTATATTAATTAATTAGATGAGGGCGTTGTTGCTAATTATATGAACCTTGAAATTTCGATTGCTATTATGGCCGGAGCATTTGTCGTGCTGGTGGCGTTTCTTATTCTGGGGATTTTGTCCTCCCGAAAGACGATGAGAGAGCTGAATCGTACCCTTCATGC
>JBIOJU010000030.1:0-9929 GCA_044451165.1 Chlamydiales bacterium
GAAGTGAAATTTCTTATCTTTTGCGGATGCAAAAGTTGGGGCAAAAAGCGAGAAACAGCAGAACCCTGCGAGCAACAATGAAAATGCTTTGCGCATAACAAAACCTCCAGTTGGGGTTAAAAAACAGTTACAGATTATCAAGAAACGAAAATATTAGCGCAAGGGGCCCTTCCACGCAGCAAACCAGGGAGTGGTCTGGGCAAGGGCACAGGCACATTTACGGGCACGAAAGAAAGATGAGACGGAGCAGAGAGGGGGGCGTTGTTGCACAAATCCATTCTTAAACCACCGAGCACACCGAGAGCACCGAGCCAAAGGAAGAAAATTGTAGGATGACCAGGCGGGTCATCCCGCGATTTATTCTTAATCTCGGTGTGCTCGGTGTTTGTTTTTTCCGATTTATCCTACAAAGCCAGCCCAGTCCACAGCGTTCTTTCTTACGCGCCCGTAAACGTGCCTGTGCCCTTGCCCAGTTCAGACCACGAAGTGGCCTGAACTGTTACGAGGTCCCTCACTAGAAGGCGTAGTTGAATTCCATCTCGTAAGCTTTAAATCTGCGTGTCGGCCCTATGCGGTCATCCAAAGAGTGGGTTTGTGTCCAGCTCTGGAAAAGGATGAGATTGTTGGTAAGCAGGTATTCCAAGGTGATGTTGTACCCACGGAAGTTACTGTTACCGGCAGCTGTCGACCGTGTGTTGAACCCGCCAGAACCATTAATCTGCGCTGTATAAAAACCAACGCCAGCTGTGTTTCCAAGCCCTAATCCAGCAGAATCAAAGTCGGGAATTGCCTGGGCTTGCACGAGCTGATACTGGGTATCGAGAGACCAGTCTCCTTTTTTCTTCAATTCACCAATTGAAAACCCGATATATCCGCCAGCATTTGCACGTTTATAATCTGAGATAGCCAATTTACGCGCGACGTGATTGTAAACGCCCGCTAGGTAGAGTACGACAAGTTTATTAAACTTTTTAGGGATAAACTTGTAGCCAAGCAGCAGTTGAGAGGTGATAAAATCAAAACGGTGTTTTTTGGTCGAATTATGCTTAAAACTTTTCGTGTCCCAGTCTATGAAGAGGTATTTGGTGTAAAATCCCGTGTCTGCAATATCTAGTAATCCAACTTCACTCACGTACCCAAACTGGCGTGACCGTTCATCAATCACCATTGTTCCTGCATGGATGTAGAAATCTGCAATCTTGTCGAATGATTGGTCGTACCTCAGAAGAATCCCATCGAAAAAGGAGTCTCCCTGCATTTTGGTGTCGACAAAACTATTCAAGCGACGGCGTCCCACCTCAGCGTCAAAAGCAAGCGTCTCTTTTTCTATCAGACGGGCGCCCCAAAAGGCTCTTTCGAGCTTTATTTTGTTTAAGGATCCATTAAAAATGCCCGCGTCGTTGTCAAATTCTAGCTTCGCAGATGACCAGGTTCTATCGGTGCGATAGTCGAGCATCAGGTTGACTTCAACGTCGAATGTCTCATGGGGAATACCTGTAGGGCAGCGCGCACCACGCTGCCGCACGCCGTTCGATGTTTCGTAGGCCGCCTGCATCTCACTGCGCACCTCACCGCTGATCGCAAGAGAACCGCCCTTCTCTTTAACTGTGACCTGTCTTTTTGTATTGATCCACTCGCGGAGAGACTCCAGGTCTCTTGCTTCTAAACCACCACTATCACTCCCACCGGCCGTGTCGGCCATGATGCGGGCGCTGAACAAAAGCAGCGTTGTACAAAAAAACAGATTCTTTTTCATCGACTTCCCTCACTAGGAGATTGAGAAGCGCACATTTTCAAAGATTTGGCTAATTTTCTTCAAAGAAAAAGAAAGTCTGCCTCAAAACCTAATTTCTCCACTCAAAGCAACCGCTTCATCATCAATGAGGCGGATCTCAACATTGAGCATCAGCTTGGATCCTGGAGAAAAGCCGCTGCCCAAAAACAGCCCAACAGGAGAACGCGAGTGCAATTCTATCTGCTCCATAGGAAGATGGTGCAATTTTGCTCGAGCATAAGAGCCTTCTATCCCTAAGTAGGGAATAAAAATATCGATCTGATGCCCCACGCTTAGACTTCCCTCCACTTCCTGATAAAAAAGCCTTCCCCCTTTTCTTGCAAGGGGAGATCCATTGAGGACAATTTCTCGAAAGCCTGCCCATGCATTTTGATACGCGACGTGCAGTGTGAGAAAGGTCTCTCCATAATCCCAAAGAATGGCACGAGCACCTACCTTCCATGTCAGACCGTCGCGTGTCTGGAATTGAAGCCGTCTCAAATCATCTGACTTTCGAATTTCCGCATAAAAACTTCCAAAATCGGCATAGAGATCTACTTTTTCATCAAAGTTAAATGTCAAAGCTCCAAAATTTTCGAAAATTTTAAATTTGTTCGCATGAGGACCCATTTTTCTATTAAATATTAGATCTCCCTCATAGCCCCCGCGAAGGCTCAGGACCGCTTCTTTTGCGATGAAAAACCCCTCTTCAGGAATCTTAGGAAGCGCCGGATTGCCATTGTATAAGGCGTATCCAGGAGCAATAAACAGAAGGAAAGCTGAGCAACAAGACCAAAAATGCATGGATCTAAAGTAGCTAAGATGGGAAAATTTATCCATTACTCCGTATGAAGACATATAAAAAAATTGTTCTTTACACCTTGCTCGCACTCTCTGTCGAGCGCTTTTGTCACTGGAAGACTGAGGGGTTTACAATCCGAAAAATTCAGGCGGACCTCCCTTTTCATCCTGAATGGGAGTGCACCCCTTTGAGTGGGGTCGAACAGTCTGAAGTAGAAAAAGCTTTGGGGCAGAAGTTCTCCTACCTCGCAAGTGGAGGGTCCTGTTACGTTTTCGCAAGCGAAGATGGCCGCTACGTGCTCAAGCTCTTTAAGCACCATCGTCTCTACCCCTATCCATGGGCTGAGCATCTGCCTCTTCCCCGCTTTTTGAAACAAAAAATAGACCATTACCAGCGCAAGCGAGCTCGCGTGTTTGCAAGCTGCAAAAGCGCGTTTGAAGAATTGCGAGACGATACCGCCCTTCTCTTTGTGCATTTGAATAAAACAGGAGTGACAGGATCGCACCTCACGCTTGTAGATAAATTGGGAATCGTGCACAAAATTTCCGCCGATAATGTGGAATTTCTCCTCCAAAAAAAGGCAGAGATCGCCTATGCTCACATCGATCAGTTGATGGCTAAGCACGACATCCTAGGTGCCCAGCATGCCGTAGGCGAGATCCGCTCCTTGATCTGGCAGATCGCGCATAAGGGCTTTAAAGATTTAGACCCTAACGTCGAGACAAATGTCGGTTTCATCGATGGAAAGGCAGTTAAGATCGACGTAGGACCTCTTGTAAAAGATGAAAATCGAAAAAAAGAGATGATGCGCTCTGTGAAATACACTCATCGGTTGAATAAATGGTTAAAGGACCGCTACCCTGAGCTTTATGAAAGTCTCAATCCATAACAAATCCGTAGAACTTCCTGACGGAAGTCATGCGTATGACCTGGCAGAAAAGTTAAACCTTCGAGCTCCGCACGAAGCTCTTGCCGCACGCATCAACGGAACTCTTTATGACCTTTCTCATCAATTAAAAGACGGCGACACAGTCGAGCTCATTTCTTTCGACGAAAAAGAGGGTAAAGAGATTTTCTGGCACACATCTGCCCACGTGCTCGCACAAGCCATTTTACGCCTTTGGCCGGACGCCAAGCCAACGATCGGCCCGCCCATCGAAAACGGATTCTACTACGACTTTGCCAATCTATCGATTTCAGAACATGATCTGGAAAAAATCGAAGATGAGGTCGAAAAGATCATTCGTGAAAATTATCGCCCAGTTCGAACGCTTTTCAAGAATAAAGAAGAGGCGATTGCCCGCTTCAAAGATAATCCCTACAAACGCGAACTCATCGAGGGGTTTGAAGAGGGACCTATCACCGGATATTCTCAGGGAGAATTTTTTGATCTATGCCGCGGACCCCACCTCCCTAGTCTTGGAAAGATAAAGGCATTTAAAATCCTCAAGACTTCGGGTGCTTATTGGAAGGGCGACCCTCAACGAGAAACGTTGACCCGCGTTTATGGAATCTCCTTTCCAGATCGCAAACTTTTAAAAGAGTACCTCACCTTTTTAGAAGAAGCAAAGAAACGCGATCACAAAATTTTGGGACCAAAGCTGGGCATCTTTCAGATCATGGAAGAGGCCCCCGGCATCCCCTTCATCCTGCCTAAAGGAATGATCATCTGGGAAAGACTCGTGGGCTTTTGCAGAAAGATGCAGCAGCGCGCTGGATATCAAGAGATCAAGACACCTCAACTTTTGAACCAAGAACTCTGGGAGCGCTCTGGACACTGGCACTTTTACAAAGAAAACATGTACGACTTTGAGATTGAAAAGCGCCACTTTGCACTCAAACCCATGAACTGTCCCGGGTGCATGCTCTACTTTCGTTCGCAAACTCACAGTTACCGGGATTTTCCTCTCCGTATTGCAGAACTCGGCCACGTCTATCGACACGAGCTCTCTGGTGCACTGAGTGGACTTTTCCGCGTCAGAAGTTTTCATCAAGACGACGCTCACCTTTTCCTCCTTCCCTCTCAAATCAAAGAGGAAATTCTGGCAATCATTGGTCTGATTGAAGAGCTCTATGGAACTTTTGGGCTCTCCTACCGACTCGAACTTTCAACACGCCCAGAGAAGAGCATCGGCAGCGATGCGGATTGGGAAGTTGCGACACGAGGTCTGAAAGAGGCGCTCGATGAGTGGGGCAAGCCCTACACCATCAATGAAGGAGATGGTGCTTTTTACGGTCCAAAAATTGACATTCATATCCGCGATACGCTGAACCGCTCATGGCAGTGCGGGACAATTCAATATGACATGGCCCTTCCAGAAAAATTCCAGCTGGAATATATGGATAGCGATGGCCAGCATAAGCGACCGATCATGATCCACCGCGCACTTTTTGGATCGGTGGAAAGATTCTTTGGCATATTGATTGAACATTTTGCAGGAAAGTTTCCTTTGTGGATCAGCCCACTTCCTGTGCGAATCATCACTGTTGCTGAAAGGCACAATGCGTATGCACACGAGCTAGCATTGAAAATTAAGCGTGCTGGCTTTATTTGTGATGTTGACGATTCCAATGAATCGGTAAATAAAAAAATCAGAACCGCACAGCTTATGCAGATCAACTACATGCTAACCGTGGGTGACAAAGAGATAGAAAATCGCACGGCAGCACTTCGAACACGCGACAATGTTGTCCATGGTGAAATTGTGATCGATACGTTCTTGCGCGCGCTCGAGAAGGAACAGGCGGACCGCTCTCTCGACTCTCCTTATGCCACTCAGGTTGGTGCTTAAATGAAGAGAATCGCGATTAGCAGCTTTAAAGGGGGAACAGCCAAGACCTCGACATCTTTGCATCTAGCCGCAGCTCTTGCTAAGTTTCACAAACAAAAAGTGCTTCTCATCGATTTTGATGCGCAGGCCAACTTGACTAGCGGTTTAGGGTATGATCCAGATGCTCAGGATAGCATGGCCCCTGTCCTGCAAGGACAAAAAGGAGTCGACGAGGTCATTCTCAAAACAAGCATTCCGCGTCTTGATCTGATCCCTGCCGATAGCTGGCTTGAACGCGTTGAGGTTACGGGGTCTCTTGCCGCAGATCGCTACTCCCACGAAAAACTGAAGGCAATTTTAACTCCTTTGAAATATGATACGATCATCATAGACACACCCCCCTCCCTCTGCTGGCTCACGGAATCCGCCTTGATCGCATCCCACCACTCACTTGTCTGCGCCACACCAGAATTTTACAGCGTAAAAGGATTACAAAGACTTGCAACATTCATTTCCAATATCGCGGAACGTCACCCGATGAATATTTTGGGCGTCGCCCTCTCTTTTTGGAACCCTCGCGGAAAAAGCAACCGTGATTTTCTTCAAATCATCGATGAGACCTTTCCAGGAAAACTCCTAGATCCTAAAATTAGAAGAGATATTAACGTTGCAGAGGCGTCGATCTTCGGGAAGCCCGTTTTTGAAACTGCGCCGGGAAGCCGTGCCGCAGAAGATTATATGGCCCTCGCAAAAGAAGTCCTAAAAAGGTGTAAAACGGTTTGACATGGTTAAAGTAAATTCGCTTCTCTCACAAAGATTCAAAAGAGCAACACAAAAATTTTCGAGTAAGATGACAGCGCTTGCCGAGCTCTCCTCAAGCGGAAATCTCTCCAGCTTTTCTGGCGTATTCCGAGTCACACCACTTACAGCGGTTGAACAGGAAGCTCTTCGCAATCTTCTCGATCTGCACACCACCGACAGGGCAAATCTCAAAGAGGATCTCCAGCAGCTCTCCGCGCTGACAACAGAAGTGAAAGCTATTAACAATCAGGCTGCTATTTTGCATGGCGAACGGATTAAAAAGGCTCAGGAGATCTTAAAAAAATATAAAGATGGCGCCTTCACGAGCTGGCTCATGACGACCTACGGAAATCGACAAACACCCTATAATTTTTTGCAATATTACGAACTCTACACGGCGCTTCCACAGATGCTTCACTCCAAATTGGAGGAGATGCCACGTCAGGCCGTCTATACACTTGCGAGTAGAAACGGTTCTTCCCAGGAGAAACAGCTCATCGTTCAAAATTACAAGGGAGAGCCCAAACAGGAACTTCTTGCTCTTATCCGAGAGGCCTTCCCACTTGCCAAGCAAGACAAGCGCGCACAAGATTTCGCCGAACTCGCTTTGAGTTCTTTTACACGACTAAAACAGCTGATCGAACATCCCGAGTTTCAGCCAAAAGAGTCTCAAAGACAAGAGCTGCGTGAAGGGCTTACGACACTTCTAAAACATTTATAAAATGAACCTGCATCAAACCTACGAGAGTCCCCTTGCCACACGCTACGCGGGCAAGGAGATCTGCTTCCTTTTTTCCGCAGAATATAAATATGTCACATGGAGAAAGCTCTGGCTTGCGCTTGCAAAAGCACAGCAGTCTCTGGGCCTCGACATCCAGAACAACCAGATCGAAGAGTTGGCAAAAAACCTCTACGAGATCGACTACAAAAAAGCTGAAGAGTATGAGAAGATTTTTCGCCATGATGTAATGGCACACATCCACGCCTACGGCGACATTTGTCCAAAGGCCAAAGGAGTGATCCATTGGGGAGCAACATCTTGCTTTGTCACCGACAATGGCGACCTGATCCAGATGTTCGAGGGACTAAAAATTTTACGCGGAAAGCTTGTAAAAGTAATGCGTCATCTTACCGCTTTTGCAACCACACACGCCGACCTTCCATGCCTCAGCTACACCCATTTTCAGCCCGCGCAACCCACAACGGTAGGAAAGCGCGCCTGCCTCTGGCTGCAAGATCTTCTGCTCGATCTCAATGCTCTCGAAACACTTCTCTCTGATTTTCGTTTTCTTGGCGTGAAGGGCGCAACTGGAACTCAAGCCTCTTTTCTCCACCTGTTCAACAATAACCATGAAAAGGTGAAGAAACTTGATGCACTCGTTGCAAAAGAGATGGGCTTCACAAAACTTTTTTCGATCTCCGGACAGACCTATACGCGCAAACAAGATATGCGCATTTTTAACGTCCTCTCAGGAATCGCTGCATCTGCACATAAATTTGCAACTGACATGCGCCTCCTCGCACATCTCAAAGAGCTTGATGAGCCTTTCTCGATCAGACAGGTCGGCTCATCTGCCATGCCCCACAAGCGTAACCCGATGCGCTGCGAAAGAATCTGCGGCCTCGCCCGTTTCCTTCTCTCACTTGCCGAAAACCCAGCATATACAGCAGCAACTCAATGGCTCGAGCGCAGCTTAGACGACTCAGCCAACCGCCGCCTAGCCATCCCCGAAGCCTTTTTAACCGCGGACGCGATCTTGAATCTTTTGGGCAGCGTCAGCACAAACATCCCCGTCTATCCAAAAATGATCGAACGCCATCTCGAAGAGGAGCTTCCCTTCATGGCAACCGAGAATATTCTTATGGAAGCTGTCAGACGTGGAAAAGACAGGCAACAGATACACGAGCGACTAAAAGAGCTCAGTCAGAGCGCCTCTCTTGCAATCAAAGAAAAAGGGGAAGATCCTCACCTCCTCAAAACCATCGCGAACGACGCAACGATTGGCCTCTCCGAAAAGGAGATCCACGCTCTCGCTAACGTCAAGCTCTTCATCGGGAGAGCTCCCGACCAGGTGCGCGAATTTTTAAGAGATGAGATCGAGCCCACCCTCAAGAGGTACAATGAAGAAGAAGCGGTGCTTCCAGAGGTGGAGGTTTAAGCTTTCTTACTTGCTAGCTAAGCTGCTCTTAATCTTGGTTAAGAGGGACGCTTTGTTGCCTATAAGTCCCACCTTCTCCATCTCTTCGCGGATTCTTTTCTTTGTCGACTCTTCGGGCTCCACGAGCGGAAGGCGAAGAAAAGGGGAACACTTTTCCATCAGACTCAATGCGTATTTGATGCCCATCGGGTTGGGCTCTAAGAAAATAGCCTTGCAAAGTGGAAGGTAGTGAAAATAGATCTCTCTTGCCTCTCTCAGATTTCCCTCGTGAACAGCATCATTTAATCTCTTCCACTCCCTAGGGATAATATTGGCCAAGACAGAGCAGACACCTGCGGCACCTACCGCAAGAAAAGGAAGAGCAACGCCATCATCCCCAGAAAAAAAGGAGACCGATGTCTTTTGCATGAGTTCGACCGCAAGCTCCATGTCCCCCGGAGACTCTTTGATGGCAAAAACACCTTCAATAGAACACAACTCGGCAAGTTGCTGCGCCGAAAGCTTGAGTGTTGTTCTCGCAGGGTGGTAGTAAAGCATCATCGGGAGGCCGATTTTTGCAATCTCTCGAAAATGTGCAAGACATCCCTGAAATGTGGGACGGTTGTAGTAGGGAAAAATAAGAAGACAACCATCGGCGCCTGCTTTCTGGGCTTGCTGTGTGCGCAAGACACTCGTTCTCGTATCGTTTGTTCCTGTTCCAGCTAAAATGGCCACTCTTCCTTTTGCAATCTCGACCGCTCTTTTCACAAGCCGGTACTGCTCCTCAGAGGAGATCGTAGGAGCTTCACCCGTCGTGCCGCACACCACTATCCCATCTGTTCCAGATGCGACCTGCCACTCTACAAGCTCAGAAAACGCCTTCTCGTCGATCTCAAATGTAGAAGTAAATGGTGTCGCAACAGCAACAAGTGATCCTTTGAGTTTACGCATGAGACTCTCCTTGTACAATTTCCCAGTTAATGGGCGTTTGACCAAATTTTTGCAAGTGGGCATTGACCTTAGAAAAATGCCGGCAGCCAAAAAATCCCGAATGGGCCGAAAAAGGAGAAGGATGGGCAGCAACAAAAACTGCGTGATTTGGTTTCGTTTTATGCATGAAGTGTTGAACCTTTTCCTGAGCAGACTTACCCCAGAGAACAAAGGCGATCGGGTCATCCCGCTCAATCAGTTTTAAAATCACCGCGTCCGTAAACTGCTCCCACCCCTGGCCATGATGTGATTTTGGCTCATTCGCCCGCACAGTGAGTGTTGCATTCAGCAAAAGCACACCCTGTTTGGCCCAACCCGTTAAACACCCATCTTTAGGCGTAGGAATTTTCAGATCATTAGAAAGCTCTTGGAAGATGTTTCTTAATGAAGGAGGAAAAGGAATTCCGCACGGCACGCTAAATGAAAGCCCATGCGCCTGACCATCTCCATGGTAGGGGTCCTGTCCCACAATGACCACACGCGTCTTTGCAAAAGGGGTCTGACGAAAAGCATAAAAAACCAGTGGCTCAGGAGGATAGACAAGCGCCCCCGAGGCTTTTTCCTTCGCTAAAAAACTCTTCAGATGAGCGATGTAAGGCTTCTCCATCTCCTCCTTCAACACCTCATGCCAGCTTCTCTCAATCTGCATGCCA
>JBIOJU010000031.1:0-9905 GCA_044451165.1 Chlamydiales bacterium
CGTTTGAGCATCGCAAGATTTGCTCGCACTGTCTTCTTAGTGCGATCTGGCCAAAAACAATTGGGAAGCTCAAGTGTGGGAGCAACCATTTGCCAAAGACGAGGAACATCTACCTGTTTTTTGAGTGCGTGAGAACAACTAATCACGCGACAAATGTCTTGGGTCTCTAGATAGATACAAATCTCACGGGAGAGGTTAACATTTTTCTCTAAAAACGAGCTTTCGGGTGCACCCGCATCTGATGATCTAGCTTTGTTCGCAACCCAAACCTCTAACTTAGATCCGCTAACTGTATTTGCCATTTCGCCTTTCCCAAATAAAAAATTAAAAAACTATGGAAATAGTGTACTAATACTCGCCAATTATTTAACAGATGATATGGACAGGCTTTAATAGCGAAACAAGACGCGGAATGTTAAGTAAAATTTTTACTACAAAATGAATGAAGAAGGATCGGGCGCGCACGCGGGCACGAAAGAAAGAAAACTATTCTACGCCCGAACGATTCGATACGCTTTTCGGTGTCTTTCTCTCTCGTGTCCGTGCCTGTGCCCGCGTGCGTGCCCGATCCCCTCCCAACTCTTCCTACTCTGCATCTTTCTCCATGAGCTGAAGAAGCTCTCTCAGCTCTTCGCGGGCGAGGCCTTTGATCTGGTCGTGTTCGTCAAAGCCGATCACGCCTTCCATGAGGCCAATTTTCTTTTCGATGAGGGCGTGGATATGCTCTTCGATAGAGGCGCGTGTGACCATTTTGAAGACTTGAACGCCCCGCTTCTGCCCGATGCGGTGGACGCGATCTGTTGCCTGATTTTCACGGGCGGGGTTCCACCAGCGGTCGTAATGGATGACAACAGAGGCCGCGACAAGATCGACCCCGACACCTGCCGCTTGAAGTGAAGCGACGAAAACTTCACACTTGGGATCATCGCGAAACCGATCTAGCTGCTCTTTACGGTTGCGTGTGCTACCGCGGATGCCTGCAAAGCCGATCTTTTTCTCATTGAGGTGGCGCTCGATGATGTCTAGCATGCCGAGGTATTGAGAAAAAACGACTAGTTTTTGTCCGCTATCACGCACTTCGTCCAAAAGTTCTACGAAAAGATCCCACTTGCCAGAGCTATGTTTCTGATACTCGTCAATCTTGCCCGTATAGAGAGCGGGATGATCGCAGATCTGTTTTAGTGTGGAAAGAAGAGCAAAAATATGGAGATAGGCACTTGAGGCTTGGGAGGGATTGCGGAGTTCATTTTCAAGCGCTGCCCGCTGAAGCGCAACAACCTCTTTGTAGAGTTTTTTCTGTTCGTCCGAAAGAGGACAATAGGCGATCTCTTCAATCTTTTCTGGTAGCTCTAAGAGCACTTCAGATTTTTTTCGACGCAGAATAAAGGGCTTGATCAATCTAGAGAGAAGAAACTTCCTCTCGGGATCTTGGGCCTTTTCGATAGGATGAACGAACTGTTCTTTGAAGAGAGCATCACTGGGGAGGTAATTTGGAAGGACAAGATCAAACAGGCTCTTGAGTTCTAGCAGGCGATTTTCAATGGGGGTGCCGGTAAGTCCTATTCGCATCTCTGCGCTGATTGCTTTGAGAGCACGGTGGGTTTGTGACCGGGGATTTTTCGCACTCTGAATCTCATCAAAAATTGCCACTGCAAAATCTAATTTTTCAAGGGGCTTTTTCTCGCTTCGCAAAGTTCCATACGAGGTGAGCAGAAGGTCAAAATCGTCTAATAAACGACGACCAAGTCCATAATAGACACTCACCTTCAGATCGGGGAGAAAACGTTTTAAAAGATCTTCCCAATGGTAGATGACAGAAGTCGGGCAGACGACGAGAAACTTTTTCTTCTCCTCTTTTTCCGTGTTGTAAATTGAAGCGAGCAGCCCCATTGCTTGGTGGGTCTTTCCCAAACCCATCTCATCGCAGAGAAGTCCCGATAGGCCGTGGCAGTAGAGAAACCAGAGCCATTTCACACCGAGCTCCTGGTAGGGGCGCAGCCTGCTTTGAAAGCCTGTAAGGTCGATGAGCTCATGTGTTTGAAACGCACGAAACTCCTCAAGCACCTGTCTACTTTGTATGACATCTTTATCCTCGCCTTTCGGCTCCCGCATTTCCTCTACAACCGAGAGTTTGAGCCATTCCAGGGTTGATAATTTGAGCCTTTTACCTCCCTTGAGCCACCGCTTTTTCGAGAGATTTTTAAGCCAATTAAAGCGCATCTGACGGATGAAGAGGAGCCCTGCGGAAGTAAAAAGATAACGTTTCCCCTCGTTTAAACCTTTCCAGATCTCAGATGCATGTACCACTCCGACGTCGGATTCGTACACAAGATCGACGATCCATTTGGTGTGTTTTGCTTTCGGGTCACGGCGGATTTGCAAAATACGCAAAACAAGAGATTTGGGCTTAGCAAGGCGCGGATCCATGGTCAAGATAAACGGCGTGAGAAGATCGAGTTCATACGCCACAAAATAGGGCTCGCTCTCTTCATCTACAAGACGAGGTCTCACATAGGCTTCTGGTAGTTTACAAGCAGGAGAAAGCTCGCAAAACCCTTCTCCTTCTACATAGGTAAAGTCACCGAAAAAGCGGACCTGTTCCTCTCTATAATTCTTTTTGAATTCATACTGAGGCTCAACGAGGATCTGCATCTTTTCGTTGAAGACAACTTTCAATCCAGATTTTTCAACTGGAGTTCCTACATTAAAAAACCCAGGGATCTGCTCGAGCTCTTCGCGAAATCTGCGGATAAAGGAAGGAATCTCATGAACGGGCACGCGAAGACCCGCACGCACAGTGGTTCCCATTCTTCCCGTGTGCTTCGCGTAGAATCCACGCCCTTTGACATAGATCCACTCGCCAAAATCGAAAATCTCCTCTGGCTCTTCGCCAAATTCAAGACGCGTATCGAAAGTGAGCCCATCCGCTGAGAGCGTGTATGCAAGGTGCGATTCCAAGCTAGACGGATGCGTTTGGAACCCCTCAAGGGCTTGCAGCCAGTGGCGGTGACGACTGACGAAATCGCCAACAAGGGGTTTTGCGACAATTTTTTCTGCTCCTTCGAAGAAGAGGTGTTCTAATTTATAAAATCCTTTCTGTTCGAGATAAACCCAGGGTCCAAAGTAGGTCGAAAGCTCTTTTTGCAAATCCCCTATTTCAAAGACGTAGCAGCGCAGGTGGAGAGAGAGCTTCTCATCAAAAAAGAGGAAATACTTGGCATCAATGGGATCTAATGAGATGGAACTTCCTTCCAGATGCTGTTCAATCAACTTAGGATGGCGCTTTAAAAAAAGGGGAAGGCGGTGGTGCGTGACAATCGGCTCCTCCAAAAGAGGGTCCAACTTTCCTGGGAAAAACCCCTTCTTCGGAATAAAGAGCCACTCTCCAACTTGCACGCCTCCCTGAGGCGCTTCATCTGGCACCTTCTCATTGTCTTTAAATTCAATGTGCAGCTCCCTCTTTTCAGGAAGGTAGCGCATAGAGCGGATGGTACGATAGGAGAGCTCTGAAACAGCAAGCGGTGAGTTTACCGTTGCAAGCGAGGGGATGATTTTTGGCCAATTGACCTCTGCAAGGTAAAAGCCACATTTCACATCTTTAAACTGAACATGAACCCACTTCGGAAGAAGCGCCTCCTCATACAAAAATTCGATCTGATAATTTTCTCCAGCATCTTGAAGAAGCATCCACCACTTTGCAAGATCTGACCAGAAAGAGAGCTCGTAGCGGAGTTTTGGAGTGGGCCTCCCCTCTTTCCAAAGAGTGAGTTCTTGAGGCGATAAATTGGAAAATTTTAGAGATGTCTCCTCAGTTTCGACAGGTCTTTGGAATAGAAGCGTCTCAAGCCGCTTTCTCCCCTTTTCATTATTTGGAGTCACAAAAAAGAGTCGTTTGCCCGTCGCTGCCTGAGTGAAATACCCCTCATCTTTTTTAAGTATGCTCACTTCATACCCGTGACGATGGCTTGCCATGATACAAAGCTGGTTCCAGAGACTTTCTCGAAAACGGACATGTAGCGGTTCGTCCTTATCTCGAAAAATGAGGAGCCAAGCGGCAGCCAGGTGTTGACACGACCTCTTTTTTTCTGCAGCGGAACATGAACAAAAGCAGTCGATCAAAACCCCCTCATCGCTAATTTGTAAAAAGGGAAAGAAAGAGGCTTTCGTCTTAGAATCTACAATTTCAACCTGGTATGTCCCCTCGGAAAAAAGCAGGTTCTTCACCCTCTTTTCTTCAAGAAGGTTTTTAGCGCTTTTAAAATCAGCAGGCGAAAATGGAGGGGCTTTTGCGCGCATAGTTTATTCCCACGATGCCTCGAAGGGAAAATGTTTGCAATCTGGTAACAGTTTTGGAGCAAGAACGGGGGTTGTATCTCGAGCGACCAGTTACATGATATGAAGGATAGATAAGGATACGCATGATGGGGAAGTCGCGTATTTCAGAGAAGCCTGTCATTCATCGCGTGTTTTTCGGTTGCTCACAAAACTGGCTTAAGCAGCTCATGCTTAGTGAATTGTAAATTTATAATAAAACTTCATAATTAAATCTTTAGTTTTAACAAAAGTATTGATAAAATGTTTACTTTAGAATGAATAATATTAACAATAGCTTTGGAATGACTACAAAACCTATTTCATTTGCGCTTTTTGAGAAAAAAGAGACCGTTCGCCTACAGGAGCGCTATGCGAATTATCTCATGCTCAAAATTTTTGATTTTAAGTCTTTGGAATTTAAAACGATGCAACAGCAGATAATAGAAGCTAATCCCAACCCGATGCCAGGAATCAGGCCCGCAAGTTGCCTTCGTGGAGCTGTTGACTATGTACGAACGAAGGAAGAAGGAGGCTTGGGTAAAAAGAGTGCAGCGACACTTATCGGCATTCTTTTGTACATCATGAATTTTTTCAGCGAGGCTGGCCAAACAGAGTATACAAGACAAGAACTGCTCGACAAACGGATTCAAATTACATATCTCATCAACGAGATCGCAAAAATTCAACGCATGAATGCATCACAATTTACAGTTTGGAAACAAGAGACGCCAAACCCTGAAGCATTTGAGATCTGGTGTAGGACCTTTAAACTTCAAATAGACAGAATGCACGCAAGTTAAATAATAAAAGAGGAAAATATATGTCAGTAAGTCAAGTGTCTCAAGTTATTAGTTTCGCAAGCAAAAATGAAGCTCTCGCGTGTAAAAAAACTTATATTGGACTTCTCGAGCAGTGCATAGTTTCAATTAAAGATCCAAGTTGTTCCGACTTTGCAAGGGTTCATCTATGCGTTAATCGAGTGCTAAATTGGTCCAAAATCGAGCGTGGCAACTTTGAAACGCGCATGCTGAAGATTGGTGAGGCGGACAACAACACGACAGGGGTCGTCAGCTTTGTACGTGAAATGGAACAATCGGGCGGGATCACAAAGGTAGCTACCGTCTTCTTCAGCAGGCTACTCGTTTTCCTAGGATTTGCAACGCTGTTTTTTGGCTTTGCTGCCTTTGACGCTGCATCAGAATACCGCCGACAGAACATCGAGGCTGCAACCAAAAAAGAGATGTCAGCTCAAGACGAGACAATCACACGGCTAGAGAGCGAGCTCCTAAGCATTCAAAAGATGGACGAAACAGCTTTTCACGCTTGGCAACAAAAATAAAAAACGCGCGTCTCCGAGCTACAACTCACATGATATAATGATAAAAGGATATGCATGATGGGGAATGCGCGGGAATTTCAGTGGAACCATTTTCCCTATCATTCATATCATGTTTTTTCAGCTGCTCGCTGCATCCCTTTGACTTTTCTTATGACAATAGCCTAATTGAGAACAGCATTTGGCAGCATGCAGTGTGGGAAGCTGCCCTGCAGCTTCTCACACTCCCTCTAACTACGCATCCGCGTAAGCAAGAGATTCGCTTTCTGCATCGTCGCCTGCGCTAAGCAGTTTTTGTGGCGACATATAATCATATCCCAGATCTTGTGCGACACAGCGATTGGTGACATGGCCGAGACAGACGTTAAGCCCTAGCATCAGTCCTGGATCATCTTGCATCGCCTGCGCATACCCTTCATTTGCAATTTTCATTGCATAGGGCAGCGTTGCGTTGGTTAGCGCAAGTGTGGCTGTTCGGGCGCATGCTCCGGGCATGTTGGTCACGCAATAGTGAATGACGCCATCGACGACATAGGTCGGCTCAGAATGGCTGGTAGGTCTTGAAGTTTCTGTACATCCTCCCTGATCGATTGCGGCATCGACAATGACAGAACCGGGCATCATCTTTTTCAGCATTGCCCGAGTGACGAGTTTTGGGGCGCACTTACCAGGCACAAGAACTCCTCCCACGACGAGATCGGCAGTCTGGACTGCTTCCTCAATTGCAACGGGTGTGGAATAGAGGGTTTTTAGCGAGGGTCCAAAATGCGCATCTAATTCACGCAAACGAGTCAGATTGAGATCTACAATTGTGACGTCTGCTCCAAGTCCGAGGGCCATACGCGCCGCTTGGGTTCCCAGTGCACCTCCACCTAAAACAATCACTTTTGCTGGAGCAACGCCGGGTACACCGCCTAACAAGACGCCTCTTCCACCGCCATTTAACTGAAGCGCTGTTGCGCCAACCTGAATCGCAATTCTTCCTGCAATCTCACTCATAGGGAAAAGAAGCGGTAGACGATCGTGTTTGTCGGTGATGGTTTCGTAAGCGATACCCACCACTTTTCTTTCAAGAAGATGCTTGGTCTGTTCTGGATCGGGCGCAAGATGCAAGAAGCAGAAGAGAATTTGACCTTCTTGGAGAAGAGGAAATTCGCTTGCTTGTGGCTCTTTGACTTTGATGATCATCTCGGACTGATAAACCGTTTTTGCATCTTTCACAATTTTGGCACCTGCTGTCAGGTAGGCCTCATCGGAAAATCCAATTGCGCTTCCTGCCCCTGCTTGCACGCTGACCTCATGTCCGGCGCGCTTTAAGAGCTTCACCATTTCGGGAGTTGCCCCCACGCGGTACTCATGATTTTTGATCTCTTTTGGAATGCCAATAATCATCGAAAATCTCCTTTAATTATTCCAGTGAACACTTCGGTGGCAGGGCCAATTAGCTCCATGCCGTTTTTTGTTTGCACAACTTCTAATTTTTCATTCGAGGAGGTCACGATCGAAACGGGGTGTTTGCTGGCAAATTTTTGTAGCACAAGAAAAGCAGCGGCAACGGCCCCTGTTCCGCATGCAAGCGTCTCTCTTTCTACGCCCCGTTCATATGTACGAATTTTTACTTTATCTTTTATGATCTCCGCAAACGTTACGTTACTTCCGTGAGGCATAAAGCGTACATCGAAACGGATTTCTCTTCCTCTTTTTTCTACCTCAAAATGGTCTAAATTCTCGACAAACTGGACGAAATGAGGCACCCCGCTATTTACAATCCCCGTGTCGGGACAATAGGTGGGCATTGGAAGTAAAACTTTTACTTGGTTTTTTTCAAAACTGCACTTGTAAATGGAGGAAGAAACTTCAATGCGCGCCTCCTTCTCTATAGCCCCGAGGCGGTATGCAAAATCAAAAAGACAGCGGATACCATTTCCGCACATCTCCGCTTCGCCCCCATCGGCATTAAAAATCCGCATACGGCCGTGCGCAAGAGTTGATCGCTGCAGTAAAATTAGACCATCTGCCCCGATACCATACTGACGATGACAGAGCTGCTTGATGTAGAAGGAATCACACGGAAAATGCGCCTCTCTATCATCGATGAGGATAAAGTCATTTCCCGCCCCATGATACTTTGAAAAGGGGAAATTCCTAATCAAAGTTAAGTCACTTCTTTGTAGGAGGTAACTACCTTGTCAAGAAGACCAAAGTCGAGTGCTTCCTTCGCACTCATCCAGGTGTCACGGTCGATTGCCCGATCGATCGTTTTGGCGTCTTTCCCAGTTGCCTTCACATAGACATCTACGATAATGCCTCGTGTTTTAAGAAGCTCTTTTGCCTGGATATCTAGGTCAGTGGCCTGACCTCTTATAATCCCATGGATCGAAGGCTGGTGGATCATGATACGCGCGTGCGGCGTCGCAAATCGTCTTCCGGGCGCAGCACACAAGCTTAAAATCGATCCCATCGAAGCCGCAAGTCCTGTGACAAGCGTTGTCACAGGTGAGGTGATCATTTTGACCTGATCCCACACTGCAAATCCTGAATCGATCGAGCCCCCGGGGGAGTTGATGACAAAGAGGATGGGCTTGCCAGGATTTAATAACTCGAGATACCAGAGCCTTCGAATGGCATGGTTGGCGCTCTTGTCATCGACCGCATCGCAGAAAAAAATGCGCCGTGCTTTTAAAAGTGCCTCATCGATCTTATCTTCGAGCGCGGAGGGCTTCTTCTGTTCGGCTTTCTCTGGTTCTTCTTCGTCAAGTCGTGGCATCATGGGATCTCCATCTTTTGTGTAGCTTCTGTATACGTGATTATTCTTTTATTGCTGCTTTTAATCAACGAGAAGTTCGGGATACAAGGGAAAGCGTAAGAGAAGCTTTTTTACGCACTGCTGTACCTTGGAAACCACTCCAGAATCGACCTCTGCCTTCGCACGGCTTACTCCCTCGTTTTCTGCTGGCGCCGCACGAGTACCCTTGAGAAGTGTGACCATGAGTTCTGCGATCTCCTTCATTTCTTCCTCTTTCATGCCTAGGGTGGTGAGCGCCGGCGTTCCCACGCGCACACCAGACGTGTACCAGGGTCCCTGCGTGTCAAATGGCACCGCGTTTCGATTCACTGTAAAATGCACTTGCCGAAAAGCAAGCTCTGCTTGCCGGCCCGTGAGCTGAAAACTGGAAAAGACATCGAAGAGAAGAAGATGGTTATCCGTTCCGCCTGTCGTGACTTTTACCCCTTTTGAAAGAAGATGAGAGGCGAGCGCCTGCGCGTTTTTTACCACTTGGTGTGCATACGTTTGAAATGCAGGCTGGTTTGCTTCTTTGAAGGCGATTGCTTTGGCGGCAATCACATGAGGAAGGGGCCCCCCTAAAACGATCGGACAGCCCTTGTCGATCACATCGCGATACTCCTCTTTACAAAGCACAAGCCCACCGCGTGGGCCGCGTAACGTCTTATGGGTCGTAGAAGTGACAACATGCGCATACGGAATCGGATCGTAAGGACCTTTCATCACCTTCCCTGCTACAAGCCCTGCAAAATGCGCCATATCCACCATGAGAGTTGCACCCACAGAGTCTGCGATCTCGCGCATCTTGGCAAAATCGATGAGACGAGGATATGCAGAATAGCCCGCAACCAAAATTGCCGGTTTCTCCTGCTTCACCTGTTTTTGCAGCTCGGCATAGTCGATGAGACCTGTTTGACGATCTACATCGTAAGAGACTGCCCGCATCATCTTCGCAGAGACATTATGCCGGTAACCATGCGTCAGATGTCCACCCGAGTTGAGGGAGAGTCCCATCACCTTCTGATTGACGAGAAGCTCGCGCACACGTTCATACTCTTCTACCGATAGCTCATCGACATTTTTTTTGCCCAGACGAGCCACCTCTTTGTTTTGGACGCGCTGGAGCAGGATCGCCCAATAAGCGACAAGATTTGCGTCTGCTCCAGAGTGAGGCTGCATATATGCATGGTCACATCTGAAGAGCTTTTTTGCCTCATTTGCCGCAGCTTCTTCGATCGCATCGACATTGTCGCAGCCAGCGTAAAATCGGTGACGCGGAAAGCCCTCTGCATACTTGTCTGTGAGAAGGTTGCCCATGGCAAGCTGGACCGCGTACGAGGAGTAGTTTTCCGACGCGATCATCTTGAGGTAGGTGCGCTGATCTTTTAATTCCTGAACGATCCTATCTGCAATGAGCGGAAATTCCCCTTGGATCTGGTCAAGGGAGGCCATGTAGGCGATCGCCGCAGA
>JBIOJU010000032.1:0-9595 GCA_044451165.1 Chlamydiales bacterium
AGGTGTTACCTATGTCCTGACAGAAGTGTTACCTATGTGTTGACAGATAACAACTTGGCACCGCTTTTCTTCGCCGCGACCTGGCGCGGCGTGTCTCGAGTGAACAGCGTGTAACTATGAAGAGTTTAGATGCCGGTGGGCTTCAGAAAAGAGGCAGCGCCGGAGTCGCTGTCCTGAAAGCGGCGCCAGGTCGCCGCACTCCACAAAAAAACTTCTTTTTTTATCTTTCAAAATCGAGGAGCAGCTTTTTCATTGCGGGGCCGAAGGCAAATCCGCCGATTGTGCCATTTGTTTTGATGACGCGGTGGCAGGGGATAAAGAGAGGAAAAGGATTCGCACCGCAGGCGCTACCTACTGCACGCGCAGCCATAGGGGTCCCGGTATTGAGAGCTATTTCTTTGTAGCTACACGTTTTGCCGAATGGAATTTTTTGCAGCTGTTCTAGGACTTTGTAAGAAAATCCCCTCTCGGGGAGCTTGAAGGGCAGTGCAATTTTGGGGGGAATTTTACGCGTGTAGTCGTCCAACCAAGAAAAAATGGCATGGCTAACTTTTTCATCGTCAGGTGAGCCAACAACGGTACAGGAGAGTTTTCTCTGTTGTGTTGAGTGTTTGCAGGAAGTGAGGACGATCTTTCCGTCATTGACAGTAACGATGATGTCGAGAGGAAGATTACAATCAAAAAGCTTTTTCATAAACCAAGAAAAGAACAACGACAAAGCAAGAGGGATGTTTTTTTCGCTGTGGTAACCCTCTTTTCAGGCTTACTTAATATCGCGTAGTTCGGGCGAAATATGAGAGATCATCTCATCGAGCTTCACCTGACTATCGTAGATCTTTTTATCCACCACGGCGCCATCGTAGTAATATTCGATTTTGGTGTTGTTGCCTACGAAGTAGGTTGAAGGTCCATGTCTCTGGTCATTTTCCCAATGGATCTGTTGAGAGATCACTTCTCCGTCCAGGTAGTGAGTTTCTAGGCCGTTTTTCATGCCGTCCAGATAAAAGATTTCGGAAATTTTCGTGCCGCTGTTGAATATCGTGGTTTTACCATGACGTTTTCCATCCACCCACTCTTCAATAAGGAGCGGCTCTCCTGTTGCCAAGAATGTGCGTCTTTCTCCATGGAGCTTACCAGAAGAAAAATGGGTAATGCTTTCAGGTGCTCCGTTGGGGAAAAAGGTTTCGCGCTTAGTAGTATAGCCCTGCTTGATATCTTCCGAGAGAAGCAGCACTCCCTTCTCATCGCGGCCGATCTTTTTGCCGTTTCCTTTCTCTACTCGCGCCTCTACTTCGTTTGTCGTGGTGAAATATTGACCTTCGAGGAGCTCTCCGCCTGCATATTCTTCTACACTCTTAGGCGTTCCGTCTGCATACCAGAGTGTGAGTGCATATCGGACTGGAGAGAGCTGCACGCGTTCGCGGATCGGCATTCCCTTGATGTCATAAAGAATCTCTTTTACAACATTCCCTTGGTTGTAGAGAGAGAGAGCTTCTACAATTTGGCTATGGGGATAGGTTCTAGTTGTTGGGCCATGGAGGAGTCCGTTTTCGTAAGAAGAGGTGATGAGAACGCCATCGCGCATCGCAGTGACGACTTGCCCCGGATATCGTTTTTCATTCCACTCTGTCTTGGAGACATCATATCCATATTTGTGAATAAAGCGCTGAGAGATCACCTCGTTTTCCTGGCTTTTGTTCTTGCAACCGCACAGGGCGATGGTCAAGGTTCCAAGAATGCAATAGATCTTCATTTTCATAGGGCATGACCTCTCAATGGCAATGTGTTAGCAAGCGTCAGTGTATAATTAAGCCAATTTTCTGGCTACTTCTTCGGTGATTTTTTTGTGCTGAGCGGTTGTGTCTTCAAAAGAGAGGGTCTTGGTTTTATCGCGGTAGAAGAGGCGCAGAGTGATGTTTTTTTTCTCTTCTCCTACCTGAGGGCCGCGATAGATATCGATGAGTTCCACCTTCTCGAGAAGGGGGGGGGCGTATGCTCTTACAAGTTGTAGAAGGGCGTCGATGGGAAGCTCTTCTTTTACTGTGATGGTCCAATCCCTTTCGGATCCTGGGAAGAGGGCAAGTTCCTCTACTTCCACCTTTTGCCGCTTCAGTGGGAGAAGATCGTGCAAGTTGAGTTGTGCAAAGTAGACGCGCGAGTCGATACCCAAGAGTTGCAGCCTCCCTGGATGGAGTTCGCCGAGAGCGCCCACATAGATCTCATCCACTTTGATACGCGCCTGTCTTCCGGGATGAAAGTTATGGAGATGCGAAACCTCGAATTTGGCGTGTGAGATGCCGAGGCCAAGCAAGAGATTTTCAACCTTTCCTTTGAGATCGTAAAAATCCACTTCTCTTGGCTTTGGATCGTAATGCGTGGGGACAGAGTGCCCAGAACAGATGAGTGCGCAAGCAGATTGTTCTTTGAACGCCTCTCCCTCTTTAAAATGAATTTTCCCCACCTCAAAAGCTGCAATCTCTTTATTTTGATGGGAGTGGTTGAGCTTGACTGTTTGCAGTAGTCCAGGGAGCAGCGAGGTGCGGAGAATCGATTGATCGATAGAGGCGGGATGTAACACGGAGATCCAAGAAGAAGGATCTGGATTTTCTTTCGTCGCCTCGGCGAGTGTGGGGCTGATGAGATCGCAGGTGATGCACTCCTGCAACCCTTCTGCGATGAGCCTTTGTCTCATCTCACGTTCAAAGAGGAATAAAGGTGAGTCGCCGAGAGAAGAGGTGGTGTGTTTTGGAGTTTTAAGGGGGATATTGGTGTAGCCAAAGACTCGGCCCACCTCTTCGATCAGATCGATCTCTTTTTTAAGATCGTTCCGATAAGAGGGTGGAGTGACATGCAGCGCTTTCTCATCCTCGCGTTCAATTTTTATCTCTAATCTCAAGAAGATCTCTGCCATTTCGCGCACACTGAGTCTTGTTCCAAGAATAAGATTAACGCGTTCAATGCGGCAGGTAATGGGCGAGCGTGGCATGAGACGAGATCTCTCGTCGAGCACCCCTTTTGCGACCGTACCATGAGTGAGCTCTTGAATAAGCGCGGCGGCGCGATCGAGAGCTGCTACCACCATCTCCAAGTCAACTTCTTTTTCGAAACGGTGAGACGCATCCGTACGAACGCCCAAAAGTTTGCTCGTGCGACGTGTCGCTTGTGGCGTAAAGTAGGCAGACTCTAGAAGGAGGTCTTGCGTCGTCTCGCTGATACTCGACTCTTTTCCGCCAATGACTCCGGCGAATGCGACTGGTTTTTCGCCATCAGTAATCAGAAGCATTCCCTGAGAAATCGGATAAGTTTTGTCATCTAGCGCTTCAAGTGAGGTGAAGGAAGTCTTTGAGGTGACGTGAATTTTTTTGTGAGAGATTTTATTGTAATCAAAGGCATGGAGGGGTTGTCCCATCTCCAGAAGAACATAATTTGTCACGTCGACAATGTTATTAATGGACCGAATGCCACATTCTTCTAGTCTTGTTTGTAGCCATTTTGGAGAGGGCCCCACCCGCACATTTGTAATCAGACGACACGCGTAGCGGTAACACTGCTCCTTATCATCGATAGAGATAGCAATTTTATCCTGAATCTTGTCTTTGCCGTTTTCTTTGACCTGATAAGAGGGCAATTTTAGAGGAAGTCGCATGAGCGCAGAGAGCTCTCTTGCAATTCCCAAGATGCTCATGCAGTGGCCTAAGTTGGGAGTAAGCGAGATCTCTAAGATCTCCTCGATCATTTTTTTTGCGGCCTTTTCTTCTTCCAGCCCACTGGGGGTTAAAATTTTATTGGGGGCGGGCGAAATCTCTAAAATTTCGTCGCTGCCTTTTTTTTCAATCTTATCAACTTCGAGGCCACCCTGAGTTAAAATCTTTGCGATCTCATTTGCAGAGAGCGTGATATCGATAAATTCCTTAAGCCACGATAGAGGAACGCGCATAATTCTTGAACCCAGACAGTTAATATTGCTAGGATAACATAAGAGAAAACTATATGTCTAAAACTTCGTCCGACGATACATGGGTTAGCAAGACACGCAAACTCACCCAGATGCTCATTATCAGCGGCACGCTCAATATTGCGCTCCTTGCAACATTTGTCTACTCTTTAGTTAAAAACAATCAAGTTGCAGTCCCTATCGCCCTAGAGCCGATCGCAATGGAAAAGGGGGCGTTCCGTGTTGCAAATGAACAGCTTCTCCAGGCCTATTCTCTACTCCCGTTTTCCGACCTTCTCCTCCGCTTAGAGGGTAAAGAACTAGTCGAAGATGGCTACACCACGCGCGACCTTGCACTTGCCTGCCTAGTTGCCTTTCACCATTTTAATGTGGAGCGTGCTCTTGGGGGAGGGGCGCTTCAGAAGAGATACATCCCTTTTAGGAGTAGCGATAATCAGGAGCAGATTCCACTCACTATTTTTCCAGGACTTGCGGATTTTCAATACGAGGCGATCCAACACTTCGCGCGCAGCGAAAAGTGGCCCTTCACGCCTCAGGGTCTTTTTTTTGAAATTCAGCGCACGCTCGAACGTGATCCAACTCTCTTGGAAGCTTTCTATCTTACACCCCACTTTCACACAGTGAATCTTCTTTTCACCCGGTCCGGCTTTAGAATTGATAAGAAACTTCTAGTGGAAATGCTTGCGCAAGGCAGTTGGACAACATTGAACAATTTTACCGAAGAGCAGAGGCGCGCACAGGACCTTTCGCCTGAAAAATGCAGGCAGTTTCTCGTCTCCTACATCGAAGGGAGATCTCCGCTTGCAGCAAGAGTTTTGCTAGAGATTGATCTAGAATTTGTCAGTAAACGTTTAGGAGATTTTCAATTGCTCACACTCTTTGATCTTCTGCCCTTGAACGCGCCCAACGTGGCACCCCTTGCAAAGGAGCTCATCGTATCTCCTCGCTGTGACGCCATCTGGAAACGAGCTGCGTCTCTTCTCTACACTATTGCCGCAGAGCCCGTGCCTGAGCCCTATGACCATCTCCGCACACTCGAGCGCTTTGCAGCGCACGCTCTTCCGCCCTTGCCAATTCCTCCACCACCAAGACCTTTTACCCCCATCTCCAGCGCAGAGCCTCAGGCGAAGCCCGCCAAGGGACGTAGGGTACACACCATTCAAGTGGGCGATAGTCTTTGGAAGATCGCCAAGAAGTACAAAGTCACAGTAGAAGCTCTCAAACGACAAAATCGTCTCGAGAGCGAGAAACTCCGCATCGGCAAGCAGCTCGAAATCCCAGAATAAAGAAAGGATGAAGGATAAAGGCTGAAGGCTAAGATAAGAGAAAAGGTGGAAAGAGCTCTCTTATTCTTTTTTCATCCTTCATCCTTTTCTTTTCAGGGCTGGTCTATTCCTCCCCGATGCCACGGCCCGCATTTACAAAGCCTCTTGACCGTCTTCCAGCTTCCTTTGCACGCTCCATGTTTTTTGATCGCTTCGAGAGCATAATCCGAGCAGGTCGGATAGAAGCGGCAGCTCTGGCCGATAAACGGCCCGATCGCAAGCTGATACAGTCGAATGAGAAAAAGGAGAGGGTATTTCATAAATCGTCCACTAAGTTACCAAAATAATGATAAGAAGCACCTTGCGGCTTTGCTGATCGGCGCCAAGCGTCGAAAATTTTTTATCGTTCTATCATTCTATCGTTTTTATCATTACTCCCGTAGGGGCCTTTCGCAGCAACCGGTCATCCTGCTACTTTTCTAATTGCGAGAAGATCTTCTTGCGAAAGGCAAACAGAATGAGTAGCGCGCAAATGAAAAGCAGTGCGCTGCTGACCAAGATCGTTAGATAGGGGTAGGCGCCGATGAAGGCGCCTGAGAAGAGCGGACTGAGCACAAGCGCTGCTGCATTGGCAGAACCGATGACGCCGAGCATTTCACCTTGCACCTCTGAAGAAGCCGTGTTGGAAATAAGCGTTGTTGCAGTAGGGGTGACGAAGGAGACGAAATAACAGATTAGCGCAGCGGCAAACCAGATCCAGATGACAGAGGGTAGAAAAAAGATCGAAAAGATGGTGAGGGCTGTGAAAAAGTTTCCTCCGAAAAAGAGTGTTTCGGGTTTGAGTCGGTGTAGAAGAGGACGGATGAGTAGGCCAGAGCTGAGGGCGTAAAAGGCACCTGAGACACTGTAAAATAATCCGATCGCAGGAGCCGTAAATTTGAAACGGTCGATGAGATAAACCGGAATAAACTCAAAGAAAAAAGACCAGGCAAAGCAGTGCAGAAAGTAGGTCAGAAAAATTGCGCGGATGCTAGGAGTTGCAAACGCTTTTTTAAGCTGCATCATTCCTTGTGTCCATCGCAATTTTTTCCGATGCGGATTGGCCAATGTCTCTTGAAACCAGATGTGGAGAATCAGCAAATTGAGGCCTGAAATAATCAGGGCAAAGAAAAAGGGGGTGGCGTAGCCCCAGCGCGCAAGCACGCCACCGAAAAATGGCCCGAGCGTAAAACCTGCACCCAGGGCCATGCTATAGAGACCAAAATTTTTTGCTTTTTCCTCCGGGCGGCTTACGTCTGCAACCGCAGCCTGCACAATTGACATGTTTCCTGAAGCAAGGCCGATGATCACCCTGGAAATAAGAAGAAGCAAAATGCTGCTAAAAAACACACCAACAATTGCAGCTACATAACCAGAGACCGTCACGAGAAGGCTGTAGAGGAGAGGCTTTTTTCTTCCACGTTGATCGGAAAGCGCTCCCCACATCGGTGAGCTAAAGAATTGAAAAAGAGGGGAGAGGGCAAGAAGAATGCCGAGATAGGCCCCTCTTGTTTCTCCCGAAGTTTCTGCGGGAAGAAAATTGTGTTTTGTGTCAAATAACAGCGAAGAAAAGAGGGGATAGACTATGCCCACTCCGATAAAGTCGACAAAGATGACAAGGAGCGCAGCGAAAAGAGTGGCTCTGTTATTTTTCATAGCTTTAGTATGTAGAATAGGTATCTCATATGATGCGAAAAAGTTCACTATATTCTCTTGTTTTCACCCTGTTTTGTGATGGCTTGGGGTGGGGTGTTGTGCTCACCCTTTTCGCTCCGCTCCTCATGGATCCAGCGAGTGGGTTTCTTCCCGCGGACACCTCAATACAGACCAAAAATCTCATTCTCGGTTTATTGATCGGCTGTTATCCGCTTACCCAATTTTTATTCATGCCAATTATTGGTGCTCTTTCTGATCATATCGGAAGAAAAAAAGTTCTTAAATGGACAATTCTCTGTGCAGGTTTTAGCTTTGTGCTCTCTGCCATTTCGATTTCGATGGGAAGTCTTGTCTTTCTTTTTCTCTCACGCATTTTGGCAGGTGTTTTTTCTGCAAATAGTGCAACTGCGCAAGCTGCAATTGCAGACATCAGCTCTGAACGCGAGAAAGCCAAGAACCTTTCTCTTACAGGAATCGCAGGAGGGATTTCTTGGGTCGTAGGTCCGCCCGTGGGCGGGTTTCTCTCAACAAAGACCTATTTTCCTTGGGCAGATTTTGCAACGCCACTCTGGTTTGTCGCCGCACTCTTTTTCCTCAACTACTTTTGGATCTTGAAATCTTTTGAAGAGACCTTTGTTAAAAAGCACTCTGAAAAACATGACTGGAAACAGGAGATCAAAGATCTTGCCAAACTCTCGCGCATCCCGCGCATGACGGCATGGCTTACCGTTGCCTTTTTCTTCTTTTTGGGTTGGGGATTTTATGTTCTCTTTTATCCAGCGCTTCTAGTCACAAGGTTTCATTACGATCAGGCCACCATTGGACTTCTTTCAGGGTATCTTTCTCTTTTCTGGCTAGCGACTTCCACCGCTCTAAATCGTGGACTTGCCGAACGGTTCAAGCCTGAAGCGTTTATTTTGTTTGGACTGCCTGTTGCCGGAATTCTTTCGATCGTCATTGCATATACCGATACAATTCTCTGGTGGTATGTCGCATTTCCATTTATTGCAATCTGCGGCACTTGTATCTGGACCTTTCTGCTCGCTTTTCTCTCAAATCTTGCAGGTAAAGAAAACCAGGGCAAAATCTTTGGGATCGGACAGTCGCTCATGTCGCTTGCCATGTTCATCAGTCCCATTCTCTCAGGCCTTCTCGCCGCGGTCGATGAGCGAATCCCGCTCACCGCAAGCGGCGTGATCCTAGCCGTGAACGGTGCCTTCGCTGTCCTCTACTACTTCCGCAAACGCACTCCCGCATAAGAAAGAGAAGAATAGAACCACAGAGAGCACCGAGGGCGCAGAGGAAGAAAACAACTCTTTCCTCTACGCCGTATCCTGTGTGGTTGAAATTCTTTCTTATTATCATAAACTAAAATGTTTATTAGGTGGTTTGGCGCTGGAAATCGGTTTTGGGGTAGACTGTGTGCATGCAAAGTAAGCAGATAGAAAACGGACAAACTGGTTGCTTCAAAACCAAGCTCAGCCTCCTCTGGATGAATCTCTCTGGAGAGCCGCTGATTGCGATTTATAGCTTGATGCCCTTTATTCTCCGCAAAGAGCTTGGCGCAAGCATGTTTGAGATCTCCCTCTTTACCATTCTTAGCCCCGTCCTGTCTGTTTTCTCTTTTTATTGGGGCTCATGGCTCGCCCATCGCAAAAATCAACTTCTACCCAATTTAATTGGAGCCTGGATTCTCGCGCGCGTTCCCTTCCTTTTTTTTCCTTGGATCGATACCTTCTGGATGATGTTTGCCTGCTCTGCGGTCTACCAGTTGTTCAGCAGGGCATCCACCCCCGCCCTCATGGAAATCCTAAAGCGCAACCTCCCGAAAACCACACGAGAGCATGTCTTTTCTCTTTATTATGTGCTCAGCGTAGTTGAAGGAATCCTCATCGGTCTCCTCCTCACTCAGGTGCTTTCGATTTGTGACAACTGGAGAATGCTCTTTCTCGTCTGTTCCTTCCTAAGTCTTACAAGCGTTTTTATTCAGCTGCAAATCAAAGTCCCCAAAGAGCATGAAGAGAAACTCCCCGCATCTAAAAACCGTTTCACGCAGCCCCTCAAAGAGAGCGTGCGCCTCCTCCAAACGCGTCCAGATTTTGCCATCTTTCAGTGGGGCTTTATGATTGGCGGCTTTGCCCTGATGCTCACCGCACCTGTCCGTTCAATTTTCACAGCAGATCTTCTTCCCGTCTCACTCGCTGATGTCACACTTGCAAGATGCATGTTTGTCGGACTTGGCATGGCAGGCTCTTCCCTCATCTGGAAGAAAGCACTCGAAATCTATGGTATCCACCGCCTGACCGCCTGGATTCTCATCGGCTTCGGTGCCTTTCCGCTGTTTCTTCTCCTGGGCTCGCTCCATCTTTCATGGTTTTATCTAGCACACCTGATTTATGGCATCGCGCAGGGCGGAAGCCACCTCGTCTGGCACCTTTCCGGTACGATCTTTGCCGGGAAAGAGAATAGTACCCCCTTCACCACGGTGAATGTTCTCATGATCGGACTTCGCGGCGCGGTGGGCCCTCTTCTTGGCGGTCTTCTGTGTTATTCCGTGGGTCCCATCCCGGTCCTCCTCCTCGGGGCGATGATCGGCCTCTTTGGTGGATGGTTTGTCCTTAAATGGAAACGCGCTAAACTCTTAATATCCTCAACAAGATTATGAAATTTAAATTTCTCA
>JBIOJU010000033.1:0-9433 GCA_044451165.1 Chlamydiales bacterium
AAAGAGAACTCTTGTCTACATTCAATCCAAACCAGTTTCTCGGGTCGATGTCTGCTTCTTGATATAATAAGCTTCGATTGTTTGATAACTCGAGGCTATGTGCCGCTGGTCTGATAAGTTTTGCTGCTTGCCGCGTTAAATATTCTTTCAGGGCTTTATTTACGCCTTCAGAGTTTAGTTGTGGTTTGAGCAGATATTGTTCTAAAGCGCGGTAACCGATCCAAGGGTGACGCTCTGACAATTGTTTTTGTCCTAGATATCTGCAGAACTGATACAACTGATCAGCCGAAATAGGCTGTTCAGACCTTACTAGTAGATCAGCCATATTTGCATGTCTTTGGAGGACGTCATCCACCGTCTTTTCAGGTGCCAAACGTCTCATTAAAGCGTCCATGAGAGGAGCCCAATGTTTTGGATCTCCTGCAGCAGAAGAGATGACAAGTGGGACTAAAAATTTCTGAAAGTCGTTACCCGCAAAAGGCCCTGGTGGAAGGGATGCAATCTCTCTTTTTAATGGGTCTATCGCCTCATTGTAATGTTGCACGGTATGGTGTCCAAAAAGAGCGGCCTGAGCAAATCGTCCCCGATCTTGATGGGTGAGAAATGAGACAATGTTTTGGAGAGTGTCAATAGGCAGTCTAGCTTCGATATCGCTACTGAATTGATGTGGCACGCGAGTAGGCAGTCTTACCTCTATTCTGGGCGCATGCTGCTGCTCTGGAATATGTATACCGCGACTCTCTACAGGGGACATGCGGAGAGAAGAAACTTGTAAATAGCTACGTAGTATCGCTTTGGCGAGAAGGGCAATCAGGGGAAAAATGAGATTGCAGTAGGAACAAACTTTAATGGCAACATTGGTCCATGAGCGATCACGAATATAAGAACTTTGCACGGCCCAAGATCGGGGATGCTCTGCATTAGCAGCAAAAATGGTGACGTGGAATTTATTGCCGAGGTAGAAATATTCATCTACGGCCTCAAGGGCTTGTTGCGGCAATGTTTTAATTTGATTTTCATATATAACAGGAACAAAAAAATCAATTGACGACATAAAATTCCTTGTTGTTTGCATAGATTATATATTCTTTTTAATCATATTTTCAATGAATATTCTCTTTCTATCTAGAAGAGAGTCGGACTGTGGTCCAAAGAGTAAAATGATTTATTTAAACGAATCAATAAATTTTTACTTTGATTCCCTTTCTCAAGAATGGCTAACGAATAAAGAAAGAGAATGAACTTTCTATGGCTTACACCTCAAAACAAGCTTCACAGCTACTCCCTCCACCCCATTAAAAACACACCTAGCGCTGACACGCTTAAAGCCCCTAGCATCCACGCGAGGGCAGACTGATCCTGCATCAAAAACTTCGCCACTACAAAAAGAATACAGCCCGCGCCTAGCATCTGCAGTCCGCTGAGTAAACTGGACATGACCCCGGATCGTTCGGGATGGGAGCTCATGAGAGCGGCAATGCAGTTGGGATAAATTAGCCCTGCTCCAAGCATATACAGCATCATCGGAAGGACGATAGAAAAAACACCTCTTGCGCCGAGTAGAAAGCAGACAACCATTGCACATGCGCCAACTGTCCCGATGATGAGACCTCCGAGCAGCAGTTTGTTCCATCCTAATCTACTCCACTTCGAAGAGAGAAATCCTCCAAGGGCAAGACCTGTAGCTGTCACCACAATTAACCAGCCGTTTCCGACAGGTGTAAATCCCAACGTGTTCTGAGCAATAAATGGCAAAATCACGCAATACGAGATCTCTCCTGCAAATATCGCGGTAAAACAAAAAAGATACCGCAGGTTCGAGCTCGTCTTAAAGATGTTGAGATAATTCATTCCCGCGCGAGCAAAAGAGAGTACACCCTCTCTCTTGTATGAGTTTGTTTCGGGAAGTTTTCTCAAAATAAAAAGAAAAACACACGAGGCGTAAGCCGCAAGAAAAGCAAAGGTTGCATGCCATCCGATGTAATTCTGAAAATATCCTCCAAGAACCGGCGCCACAACAGGGACAATGGACATGGCAATGGAGATATGAGAATAGGCTTTGATCAGCTTTTCTCCATGAAGAACGTCTTTAGCAAGAGAGGCTGTGACACCCGCGCACCCGATGCCCGCACCCTGGAGAGCGCGACCGATCAGAAGCGATGCGATGTTTCGAGAAAATAAACAGACCAAGCTACCGAGGATGAAGATTCCTATTCCGGCCAGAATAGGAGCTCTTCGACCATAATGGTCAGAAATTGGTCCCCAGGCAAAGACAGCGATGCCAAAGCTAATGAGCGCGATCGCCATCGAGAGCTGGATCAACGACTCACTGGTATGAAGCGCAGTCACCATGTGCGGCATTGAGGGAACATACATGTCCACCGATTGGCCAATGGAAATGATCAGAATCGAAACTAGAACAACAAGACGTCCGATATGCATGACTTAAGGGTTATCGGGACAAGCGCCCAATCCGCAAATCATCGCAGCCGCAACAAGATCTGCTACGATCATGATAACGATGTAGAGAAAAGCAAACTGTTCTAAACGTTTCACGAATGGAGAATGGAGGGGTTTCCATTCGGGTTTGTACAGGGCAAGCAGAGCGCCAATCGTAAGAAGAGAGCAGAAGAAAGCGACCAGTGCCCAGGTGTACAACTCGTAACCCCACACAGGTGAGCCATAGCTAGAAAATCCAGGACATACATGCAAGCTAATCTGTCTCAAAGAGATCGTCGCTCCCAAAAGGCAGTGAAAGAGGGAGAGAGCATGATGCGACATTCTTACGCCGAAATAGAAATTAAAAACCTGCCCTAGCGCCACTCCGATCATAGCAACTCTTTGCAGAAAGCAGAGAGGGCATGGAGCTTGGTGCATGATCGCCTGGTAGCCAAACCCTGCGGTGATGACACCTGCTAAAGTGATCACAAGAAGCGCCGAGATGATGTGATACGCGTATTGTGTGATGCGAGATAGGCTCATAGATTAATCTGTAGTTTGAGAGTGATGTGGTACCAAAAAAAGAGAGCCGCACAAAGAATTCCCAGGATGGCAAAAGTCCATGCCAGTTTTTTCTTCTTCGCAAGAATTGCAATTGCCGAAAAAAGATAAAGAGCGAATACACCAATCATCATATGTCTTCTTAATAATCTATCATCAAATCTCGAGCAACATTTTTTGTAAAAATTGTTTTTGAGATGAACGATCCCTCACCGCCACTACGTCTCTTCAAAGGGTGGGTCCTAGCAACCTATTGACAAACTCTTTTGCAATGTACGTTGGAATAGTCAAGGTGGGTGAAGTGTCAGAAAACACATTAACACCCAGCACTACGCCTTCCATGTTCAGTAAAGGGTCACCCGTCATTTCACACTGTGGAAGATCAGATTGAATCAGAGTCTCAAAGGAGATAACCTGCGCATTAGAGCGTGGGTAATAGGAGATGACCCCAAATCGTGGTACAGCCTTACCGGTTTCCGTCTTGCCAACCCCAAGAGCCCAATCACCAGCTTTTCCTGCACATGTGTCGAGTGCAAGATAGGTGTAATTTTCTCCATCAATTTTTAAAAGGGCGAGGTTGCTTTTGGCATCATAGCCTACAAGAGTCACGCTCTCGGTTTGTAGCTGTTCGGAGATTGTAACCGTGATTTTCTGTGCATCCTTGATACTGAGATATGAAGTCAGAATATATCCGTCGGAAGAAATGAAAAACCCATAGCCAAATTGTGTAGTTTTTGGAAGAGGTGGCGTCTTTTGAAGAATCCCCTCCAAAAAAGATACTGGTTCAGGTTGATAGATATTCCATAACCCATCTTCTGGCGAGCAATCTTCAGGAGTAGAACACTGTTGTCCTAATTCAGATTTGATCGAAACAATGGCAGATGCAGTGGAGATTATTTTTCCCCAATTCACAGCATTGAGACCGATAGACTGCAAAAGAACACACAGGGTTGCCAAACAAAAAATTTTGATCGATACAAATTTCATTTTCTTCTCCTATGTAAACGGCTTTGATCAGATCTTAAACTACCGAGCATACCGAGAAGAAGAGAAATAGCAGGATCACAGGATGACCAAGTAAAAAAGAGAGAATCTTTTTTTTCTCTTGCCCAGCTGGTTATCCTGCCATCCTGTTATTATTTTCCTCCTCTTCTGGTGCTCTCGGTGTGCTCGGTGGTTATTTTTTCCGATTCATGCAACAACGCTCTTTGATGCTTAATCAAGCAATGACTGCGCGGCGTAGTGCTTGCCCGCCGAGCAAACCAAGAGTAAACCCTGTATTTTGTGAGGAGTGGATCGCAATCGCTGGAAGAAGCGATGCATGCTCATTTTTGCTCTGAGCCAAGATGAGGCCTAGGAGGGAAGTTGCGCCAAATACGACTATAGCCATGCTTCGTTGCCCAACTTGGTTTCCTATGATGTGAATAGCACCAAAGAGCAGACTTTGCGCTACGGCGGCAATTTGCATTGTTGCCGCGTTAGATAATGGATACAAATAATGGCTGGCCATAGAGGCTATATCTTCTAAACGCTCCTGGATAAATCCACGAAATAAAATTTCTTCGGCAAGAGGTGCGATAAGAGTAACAAGAAGTATGAGATCCGCATCTCCTTTCATGATTTCTATTGCTACAGCTTGAAGCGGCAAAATGCCGCAGGCTGTCATCAAAGCAGCAATGAGCGGTAATGCTATTAAACGAATAGCCAGATGAATCATTAATTCACTTTTTTCGAAATCAAAATTCAGCCAGTTGATGTTCTGTGGATTGTGGCGACGCAAAAACGTTTCAGAAAGAAGTGTAATGAGAGAGCAGGTTGCAGCAACTCCGGCCGTCACTGTCAATGAACAGCACATCTGAGCGCCAAAAAATAGTAGACACGCTAGACCAACAGCCGCCACTTTTGCAATTTGGGCAAATTCGAGGGTTTGATAGGGCTCCAAAGTGAGTATTTGCGGCCATCTTGCGATGGGTGGCGCAGCTAATGGAATCGGCAGCATAGGTGGAGTATTTTATCTTATTTTTTATAAATAAAGAACTTTAAAAATATAGCTTACAAAGACAAATCGTATTTATTTATTTATGATTTTTAACTCATCCACGGCGTGCCATTAAAAAAATGCCTTACTCGGATCGGCTGAAAGCAGGGAGCAATGAGCGCTCTTCTGTAGGCGCATCGTTCGAAGGTTGCGTAGAGTTTTTGACCCTGAGCAGGTAGGAATATTCCATAGAGTGCAGAGAGCTCAAGCCCAATGTATATCATTGGAGTAAAAATCACGCGGAGGAGATCTTTAAGAGCCGCCTCTGATCGGATCGGTTGGACATGGGTTTCCAAGGAGATTCCGTGGGGTGCTTCAATAGGCGGACGCCAAAAGTGCGCAAATGTGATGAGTTTCGCAATGCGATTGACCAGGTTGAGCAGAAGACCCACTGCCTGCGCGATAGGAGTGACAAGAAAAGTTAATAGACATTTCGATCTCATGATGACGAGGGTTTGGTCAATGTAATGGTCTCCGTTGCTTGAATCGATAAGCTGCTCTTCTTGCTGTTGAAATGATGAACATGGATTAAAGTGGGAGAGGGTGACGGGATAGTGATTGCTCTCGTCAAAACCATTGAGGAGAACCTTTTTATAGGAAGATGCATAGTTGGGCACCGCAAGGCTGATAATGTTGCAGATAATTGCAGCAGACATATCAAAGAATGTTATAAGTCCTGCTTCATTCGATCAAGACAACAAAATAAGCTCCTGTTATCCTTCCTAAAATATGCAACGCACACTCTCTTCTGAACTAGCAAAACAGGTAGGAAATACAGCCCATTTGCGCGGCTTTCTTCACACTCTCCGGGCACTCGGCAAGGTGAATTTTCTCATCCTGCGCGATTTTAAGGGGCTCTCGCAGGTTGTCATCGTAGATAAAAATGAGCTGCAGAAAATTGCGCACCTACAACCAGGTTCGATCCTTGCTGTCACCGGAAAAGTGGTTAAATCCACTCAAGCAGGCCTTGGAGTCGAAATCGTTGATCCCAAAATTAGTGTCGAAGTTCCTATTCACGAAGCACCTCCAGTTGAATACTACAAACCTGAAATTTCCTCCGACCTAGAGTTCATTTTAGATCATCGCGCCATCGCACTGCGAAATGCCAAACTGCAGGCTGTATTCAAAATTCAGGCAGAGATTGCGCACGCGTACCGTCTCTTCATGCACGACCAGGTTCAAGCAGTCGAATATTTTGCTCCAAACATCATTGGCGCATCTTCAGAGGGTGGAGCCGAGTTTTTTAACGTCGACTATTTTGGATACACGGCCACGCTTGCGCAGAGTAGCCAGCTCTATAAGCAGATCATGGTGGGGGTAAATGAAAGAGTCTTTGCGCTCATGCCCTTTTTTCGCGCTGAGCCCTCTCACACGCCGCGCCATCTTGCAGAAGGCAAGCAGCTAGAGTTTGAGATCGGTTTTTTCGAGCATTGGCATGAGATTTTAGATGTGCAGGAAGGATGCATTAAATACATTCTCAAACATTTGCATACTTATTGTGCTCCCGAAATTGCAACCCTTGATCACCAGATCATTCTTGCACCGGAAGATGTTCCTTTTCCACGACTGACATTTGCAGAAGCGCAAGAGCTCTATTTTAAACGGACAGGGGTCGATGAGCGCCATGAGCCAGATCTGAGTCCGGCCGCCGAAAGAGAATTGTGCGCCTATGCCAAAGAAGAGTGCGGAACAGATCTTGTCATCGTTACAGATTGGATGACAAGCAAGCGCCCATTTTACTCTTACCCCAAGCCCGATCAGCCACACCTCACAAACACCTTCGATCTTCTCTGTGCAGGCACTGAAATCACCTCCGGAGGGCAGAGGCGCCACACCTTCGAATCGATGGTAGAAGGGATTCGTATGAAAGGCATGGACCCTGCCAATTTTCCTGACTATCTTAGCATCTTTAAGTATGGCATGCCTCAACACGGGGGATTTGGCATGGGCCTCGAGAGGCTCACCATGACGATCCTCAAACTGAAAAATATCCGCGAAACCTCCCTTTTTCCTTCCGATACAAAACGGATTGCTGGCAACCGCATTAAGGCAAAAATCTTCTTCGGCAGCGAAAACATTCGCAATGAGATCATTCGTTTATTGCGCGAAAACGAGAGTGAATTCAAGCATCTCACTCACGAGCCCACACCTACATCAGAAGATTCTGCCAGGGTGCGCGGCACCTCTCCGGAAGAGGGAATCAAAGCGCTGATTTTGCGAGGCAAGCAGACGAAAAAAAACTATCAGTTCAACGTTCCATCTCATCTCAAGCTAGATATGAAAGCGGTGGAGGCTCTCGCTGGCGAAAAGTGTGAGTTTGAAGATCCCGCAGTGATCCTCGAAAGATTCGGTCTTGCTGTTGGAGGGATCCCTCCCTTCGGTCAGCTCATGAACCTCGAAACTTTTTTCGACGAGAAGATCAAATCTGCGCGCCGCGTGGCCTTTAATTGTGGCCTGCAAACCGAATCGATCATCATGTCAGGAGATGACCTCATCAAGCTCGTCCAGCCCAAATTTGGCGCCTTTTCCAAGTAGGATCTAGTGCCCTCGTCAGCAGGTGAAGACAAATCCGCCGGATTTATTTTTTGTATCTAGAGAGATTTAGCGTAGGTGAGTGAGATCGATGCTTTCGTGGCTTTTCATTTCTTCGAGGTGGCTCCCGAGATCGGCCAAATCATTTAAGCCTCGTCCAGTATAGAGCACTTTTCCTTCATTATCGAGAACGAGAACAGTTGGGATGGCGCTGATGCCATACACCTGAGAGAGGTCGTGTGCCTTGTCGACATCTACTTTGAAAAAGCGGATCTTGCCGATAAATTCTTTTGCCCAGGTCTGATAGTAGCTACCGAAGGTCCGACAAGGAACGCAGTGTGTTGAATAAAAATAGAGAAAAAGCGGACCGCTTTTCTTTTGTAGTTCCTCATCCAGCTGTGCGTGAGAAACTAAAAGAGTTACAGATTGTGAAGGGAGCGCATTTTTTGAGGCCTCGTCTTTTTTTGCTATCTGAGGGTGGTTGGCCAGAAACTTCTGCGTTTGCAGGGCGGCCTTTGCAGCATCACCCGCAGCTGTCACGGCCTGTTTAAATTCCGGGTCGACCACGTCTCCCAGTGCAAAGACGCCTTCGACAGATGTCTGCTGCTGTTTCTTAAGAAGAATGTAATCTTTTGCATCTAGCTGTAGCTGTTTTTGAAACAATGCGGTGTTAGGTGTCGAGCCAATAGCTAAAAAGAGGGCATCAACGGGGAGCTCCTCTTTCTTCTTCCCTTTTTTTTGGATGAGGAGGTGCGTGACTTTTTCGCCATCACCTTTAATCTCATCAATACTGGTGTTAAACAGCACTTCGACGTTGGACCGAGCAAGAATTTCTTGTCTGCGCGCCTCTTCTACAGTTTTGAATTTATCGTGGCGGACGAGAATGTACACTTTTTTCGCCAAATTAGATAAATAATTGGCTTCCGAAAGGGCGCTGTCGCCACCACCTACAATGGCAATGACCCTATCTTTGTAAAAATTCCCATCGCATACAGCGCAGTTATAGACACCGCGTGTCCAGTAGGTTTTCTCTCCTGGAACTCCGAGCAAATTGGGAACAGCGCCAAGTGCAATAATACACGCTTGCGCGCGAATCTTACTCGGCTCTTTTTGAAACATGTCTTTTGTAGTGATGAGAAAAGGCCGTTTTGAGAAATCAACGCTAAGCACAGCCTCAGATCGTAAAACAGCACCATTCGAGACTGCCTGTTTTTGCATTTTTTCAATTAGTTCGATGCCAGAAATTTCGAGCTCACCGGGCCAGTTTTGCACCGAATGCGATTGAATGATCGCGCCACCTAAAATTGGGCCTGTAAAGACGACTGGTGTAATTCCAGCACGGCCCAGGTAAGTGGCAGCAGTGAGAGCTCCTACTCCCCCACCCAGGACAACCACGGGCACCTCTTCAATACGCTCTTCAGCGTAGGAGAAGCTAGATACTACAAGTAGAATCAATAAGAATTTTTTCATATGACGCATGGGTTATAAAAAAGAGCATCTTAGCAGATTTAATTTATTATCGCTCTACTTTTGCGATTTGGACACACACCCATTGGGCAGTACAAGTTCCAAGCAAAACGCCTGCGAAAATATCACTTAAAAAATGCGCGCCTGTGACGACTCTCGAAAAGGCCATGAAAATGGCAAGCAGCACGAATAGAAGGCTATAACGCGGAAAAAAGTAGGCAAATGTTGCTGCTGCAGCGCTTATTGTTGTGGCATGTCCTGAAGGAAAGGCTAATTTAAAAAAATCATGCGAAAAGAAAAAAAAGCCATACGCATTCTTTGAAAAGAGAAGTCCCGGATTTGCGCGTGCAAGCACTCCTTTCAGTACAAAACAGATCGAATAGGAGACTGCCACAG
>JBIOJU010000034.1:0-9358 GCA_044451165.1 Chlamydiales bacterium
CGAAGGTAGTAGTAGACAAAGTGTGGACGCTCGTCGGGCGAAGGAAGAATGATCTCTCCCAGATTTTTGAAATCATCATATTCGAAATCAAAGGCGTCCTCTTTAATCGGAAAAGTGTGAAAGAGTTCACCGTTGCGAATCAGTGCCACTTCTTTGAGAGCTGAGGTGCCCGCAACAAAGCCGGTAATGTGCCTGTTGAAAACGAGGCCGGGCTTAGCTTTAGTCGATAGCTCTGTTCCCATGGGGGAGCCCGCAATGTGAAACCCTATGACAATGCGCTCGCCGGTCGTGGCGTAACAAGCGCGGTTATGAAGAGCTTGCACGAGAGCATCGCGTGTTTGTTCGATTGCAAAGATTGCTGTGAGACCAGGAGAATATTGCACCTGGTCACTCTCAAACAAGTCGGCATAAATTCCACGGTCATCCAGGCCACCGGCTACAAATCCAAAGCGAATGTTGCGTGCAAGAGCCCTGCGAATGGAACCTTTTTCAGATTCTACAATTCCGGTTTTCCCAGTCGTCGCGATCGGTCGAGGGTTGCCCTCTTTTTCGAGGCATTCTGACGAGCCCCACGCATTATAAATTTCGACAACGCGTTCATACTCGGGAGTGAAATCTTCAAATGTTGTTTCAAATCCTTTTCCCATCGTGAAACAAGGGACGGAGAAAAACTCTTTCGGGTTGTGGCTCTTGTAGATTTTTTTCAAGTTGTTGGATTTTGCATCTTTTCGACGAAGAAGGGGACGATTATCCTTTGTGTATACAATTTGGCGCAGACCCTCTTCTGGTATATTGCCAAACCATTGAAAACCTAAAAGAGTGATAAAGCGCATCTCCTCGTTGAATTCTGCCACTTGGAGAGAGAGCGTCTTCCAGAGCTCGTTTGAAGTTTCTTCGACATTCTCAAAAGGAGAAGTGGCAAAAAATTGAAGGGCTTGCTCATCTCTAAAATGACGGAGACAACCTTCGATGTTGTCTGTAGAGTCGACCCGTTCCGACTCGCCGTGTAGAAGCCCCCAGAAGAGCGAGCGATCTGATTCGGCAAAGCACTTGATCGGAGCAGAGTAGAACTTCTCGTTTGTCTGGGTGTTCAGGAGCTGGATGCGATAGATACCCGTTTCATTGAAATAGAGATTAGGCAGGTTTAAGAAACCGGTTTCTGGAACAAACAGTTTCCAGGTTAAATTTTCACGTAGCTGTTCGTAGGAGAGTTCGATGAGAGTTCCTTCAGGGGCGTTGCTTGTGAGGTTGCCAAACTTATCTTCGAAGCGGACGCTCACATCAAAACGGCGGTTTTTTGCAACAATAGAAGGTACGATGATACGGATGTTTTGCAGTTTGTTCCCACGGACATCCATCGCAAAAATTTCGGGTTCTCGAAAGTCGCTCTTGCCTTTGGGATCAATGAAGAGATGAAAAGGGCGTCGTCGTTGTACGAGACTCTGGCTACGGTTACCTTTTTCTGTTTTCTGCTGTTCTGGAGTACCTAAGAAAATTGAAATGCTTTCCCCTGTCTTCAGTTCAGCGGGCAGTGTGAACTCATACACAGGAACAAACGTCTCTGGCAGGTAGACCTCTTTTGCGGGAAGGGCTTTTGCGCCAGCGGTCTCTGCCCAAATAAGGTTCTCTTTCTCTTTCAGATTTGTCTGTGGCACTTGCCAATCGATGGGCCTGCCTTTGCTTAAGATGTCAAATCTTAGACGTGTTCCTTTCGGAAGAGGAATGGCGGTGCTATAGGTAAACTTCCACGTTCCTATCTCGCCCGCAAATGTGGCTAAAGGTTCGCATTGACAGATTGATCGGCGCATGGGCGCAATTTTGCTTAACTTCGGGATTCAATGCAAGAACAAGAAAACTCGGATAGGTTCGTGTGTAGGCGTTGTTGCATAAATCGGAAAAAACAAACACCGAGCGCACCGAGAACACCGAGATGAAGAGCAAATAATAGGATGACCAGCGTGGTCATTCTGTCATCCTGCAATTTCCCCCTTCTTCTGCTCGGTGCTCTCGGTGTGCTCGGTGTTTAAGAATGGATTTATGCAATAAAGCCTCGTGTGTATGTAAACAAAATTTCACCTGTATTTTATTGTGTGCTTACATAATTGATGATTTATGTTATTATTTTTGCTTTAAAAGCAGGTCATTTGGAGTATTTGTGCTTGAGATAGTGAATAATATTTATAACTCGCAAGATTTACCCGGTGAGTTTTTTCTCACCCCTTGGAAGAACTATGTCGATCATTGCATGGAAAAGATCGATCAAAATGTTTCCTTCAGAAAACTCGCTTGGGTCGTTGCATCCGTGGTTTCAGCAATTTTTGCGATTCCCACTTTAGGCGGCTTTGCTTTTTGTGGAATGCTCGTAAAACTCACAGGGATTCCTTTCCTTTATAGACATAATGAGCGACAGGTTGCCCTCTTAGAAGCGGAACGTGCCGGCATAGGAGCTAGCAGTGGCGATTACGTGTCGAGAAGCATTAGTTCTATTGCCCGAGCTGGCTATGAAATGAGTCCTGTCGACGAATCGACCTACCAAATGCGCGATTTCGATGCGGTACGTAACTCGATTAGATTGCAAAGTTGGCGGATGAAGAAAATCTATTTGGAGAGTCGGATTGATACTCTTAATGGCCGTCGCAACATCACCTTCCGATTGACAACTCTGGTGCAAGTACGACAACTGCCTACGAACATGGAGCTACTTTAATAACCGATCTACTTAGCTTTGAATGAAACTGAAAAGAGCTTGTGCACCTTTTCGAGGTCTTGGAGAAGCTTAACGCGCTCCTCATGCGCGAGAAAGACGAGTAGCGGTGTCGATGTGAGATCTGTTGTTGCTGTGAGATGATCTTCTGGTTTGATATTCAGCACGTGCGCTTCATAGGAACTTAATTTTTCGATCGCATCTATCCCTGAAATTTTTTCCACATTCCCACTTTCATGGATGGGGCAGCAGGCGATGGCACAATGCTTTTTCATGGCAATGGGTTTTGGCATCTCTGCTTGTCCATAGCGAAAGACCTCGATCGTTTTTTTATAGGGATCAAAGTTGCTGTGTTCTTTTAAGAGAAAAGGCATTCTCGCTCCGGCAAGACGAGGATTAATCTCAATCAGCGTGGGCCCTCTCCGCGGGTCATCTTTGATCTCCAAATGGGCAGAGCCTCTTTCAATCCCAAATGCTTCCACTATTTTTGTTGCCTCATGAAGGAGGGGTTGTAAAGAGGGGATTTGTATGGGAAAGAGCAGAATGATGTTGTAATAGATGTTCTTAAATGTTTTGGTGTCAATCTTTTCGTAGACCCAAACATCAGTGATGTGAACATCCTTTCCATCCGAGAAGGTGTTTACGACATACTCCTCTCCAAAAATATACTCCTCAATCACAGCATGTTTGGCGATGCGCCCGTAAAAATCCTTCCTGTCCATGATGTCGTGAAAATTTTTTGTCAGTTCTCTCATGTCGTGACAAACGTAGACCTGGCTGGTGGCAGCTCCCTGCGGAGTTTTTATCACAAGAGGAAAGGAGTGGTACTCGGCAAAAGCAAGCGCCTCTTTTTCTGACGTACAGAGTTGAAAATCAGGACAGGAAAGGCCCTTCTCCTTCAGGCGTTTTCTCATGGCTCCTTTATCACTGCGTGCGTTCGAAAGAACAATCGGATTGCTCCATAGTCCCAATGCATTGCAGACCTGATCGGTGAGGGTTACACCTGAATCGATCCCTGCTACTGCTGCTTTTATCGCAAATTTCGACAGTTTGAGTTGTCGAAGAATCTCCTCGAGGCTTTCTGCAACAATGACCTCGTCGCAATTGGAAAAGAGAGCCTCTTTCGATGTGTGAAAAATCTCGCAGAAGAGGTCGATCGGTTTTGTAAAGACCCCAACAACCTTAAAACCCAACTCTTTGGCAGCAGGCTTTAAAAATGCGGCAGAACTAATCGGATCAAAAAGGGCAATTGCATCGTGCATTTATGTTTTCTTTTGGCTGAAGTTTATTGTCATGATCCCACCAGTGCACACGATCGCCATCCCTACAAGAGAGATAAGATGGGGTGTCTCTTTCCAAATCCACCAGTCGATGAGCCCTCCAAAGATGACGGTCGTATAAAGGAAAGGGGCGACCTCTTGTGACGGAACCTGGCGAAGCGCCATTGTAAAACTCACTTGGGCAGCAATCATTGCAAGGGCGGCCCCGAGAATATAGAGCCAAACAAAAGGAGGAATGGGAACCCAGCTTGCAAGTACAAAGGGCAGAAGAACAAGCCAGAAGAGTAGAAAGTAGTAGAAAAGTATCCGCATGAAGGGTTCATGAGCAATTTGGCGAGTCACAACCAGCAGGAGAGCGGTAAAAATAGCAGACAAAAAGGCGATAACGAGATCCAGATGGATCTCTTGAAACCCTGGTCTAAAAATCACCCAGACGCCAATAAAGCCGATCAGAAGACCCAAGGCGAGCTTCTTCGAGATTTTAGTTCGATGCCAGATCCACAGAATAAGCGGTACGAATAGGGGAGCCGCATTGTTGAGAGTGATCACTTCGGCAAGTCCTGTCGTCTGGAGCGCCCGCGTGATGCAATAGAGACCGAGAATCCCAAACAACGTCCTAGCAATAATTTTCCCGAGTTGTGGTGAGATCAGCGCTTTCACCCCATCCTTCAAAGCAAACGGAAGAATAAGAAGCCAGCTCATGAGACTCTGGAAAAAAATGGCATGTGTGTTGGGAAGGTAGGGAACACATCCCTTATAAAAAGCATAGGTGATCGCAAAACAGAGCATGGAGAGGACTGCAAGGCTGATACCTAAGAGGTGGGTAGACATGGTCTGTTTTAAAATCCTACACCAAACATGAGGTATGGGCCTGCAAGCGAGAAGTTGTTATGCGTCTGTTCGAAAGTGCGCGCAAAGACGCCCACCGTGTCGGGCGCAACTGGCGGGGTGACGACCTCACTTCCAATATTGATCGACTGGATCGCATCGATGAAGGTCTGCACCTGGTAGCCAGCTTCTAGTTTTGCAAAAGAGAGTTTACGGATATTAAAAGTATAGGAAAGGCCGAGTTTGCCTTCTAACCCTGGAACGACCTGCGTCTTCTGGTGGGTACTAGTTTTTTGCATGTTAGGAGAAGAAACGCCCAAGCCCGCAAGTGCGGGTGAGGTCGCAAGATACTTTGTGTGATTTTTCTGTTGGCCAACTAAAAAAGAGGCTTTCAGGGTTCCGCTAATACCCAAACCCGCAATAATGCGGTATGCAAAATCTACACCGGCTTGCGGGCCCGCGCCAATAAATCTAGAAGGCGTTGTGATTGTACGAACAATCTCTCCCGTAAAATCGGAAAATTTGGAAAAAAGAGTCTGTTTGATTTGTGCAAAACTTAACCCGGTGAAGAGATTTGTTTGCAAATGCTTTCCAAAATTTACAAAAATGCCGTAGTTAAGCTCGACCTTATCAAATTGGAAAACGACCTTTCCGCGCGCCTTTTTATAGGGACTAGCGTCGGGTCCTATTTCGAAAAACGGACCGATCATGTTTGAGGATGAAACCTGTTTCGATGCCTCGTCCACTGAATGGAAGTGCTCCCAATCAAGAGAGAGGTCGGTATTTCTTTCGCGGAATATGCCGCGGATCTCAGCATCAAACCCAAAATTGTAGTCTGTGTCGATCTGATGGATTTTCCAATTCGGAGATGCGAGGGGAATTGGAATTGCCTCTGCTGCGTAATCCAAATTGCCGCTAGTAGGTTGTAGCAAAAGAGCACTAACACTTGCTTCAAATAGATGATCAGGTTTTGCGAGAGAGACGGTAGAGAAAGAAGCAGATGAGGCTGTGTTCTTATTTTCAGACCCGCTCATCGCATCGCAATGAATGTTTGTCGTAGCAAGCAGCAGAGCAACCGTGCAGCTCCAGTAGTTGTCCATCAATTCCTCCTGTAATCTTGGTCGAAAAACCGGATAGTAGATGTTGCTCTTAATTCTGACCAGAGGAAAACGTGAATTTTCACTCTACCATAGGAGTAGAGGGCAAACCACAAGATCGAGATATTAAAATGCCGAATGAGACAGGGGTGTTTCTTTGGGAGCTTACGCCAAAATCCTTACCGTCGGAGAATCTCCTTCCTTTAGGAAGGAGTTCTTCAATTACCCTCAACGATTTCTCTTGATCCTGCCTTTACATTGAGCGAAGGTTCATTTATCTGGAAAAGAGATTAGTGACCTCAATCTGGCGGCGGCTTAGGGCAAAGATGCGGCAGTTTTCTAAAACGTCTCTTTCTAAGAACCAGAGCCTTTCGGAGCGGGCGAGCCTGAGAAGAAATTGTAAAGTATCAAGCTTGCCGTTTGCAGAAGCAGCAATCAAGCTGTTGTTGAAGATCTCCTGACTTAAGAGAAATGCACTTTGAGGCTGCACCTTTTTGAAAAGAAATTCCAGAGTCTCTGTCTCTCCATCTGCGGATGCGACAATGCAGCAGAGGTTCAAAGTAGAAGAACTTACAAATGAAAAGTTTTCGGGAATCTCTTGTAGGGTGATGAATTTTAGTATCTCGAGCTGACCGTGAGCAGAGGCTAGAATTGCGCACTCATCAAGAAGTCGGAGGCTCACCAGGAAAAAATTTTCAGGAAAGGCTTTCCTAAGTAGAAATTTCAACACTTCGAGTTGTCCCTGCGAGGCGGCAAGAAGTGCGCAGTTGTTCAAGATTTCTTGATCGATATAACAGCAGCTTTCCAGAAAGACTTTATCAAATAGAAATCTGAGAACCTCACGATGACCTTCTGCAGATGCGGAGTAGGCCGCTGCTAAAAGAATTTCTGGTTCAAAAAAACAGCGACTTTTGAGCAGATCCTTAAAGAGGGTCTTTACAAGATCTAAATTTCCCTCTGCTGCTGCTGCGACGAACGGATTTTCATGACTGAGAAGTTGGCTCGATCTCAATAGACACTTTTCAACACGCAGCACCTGCAGAGCTTGAACATCTGTATGTGCCAAAAGCTCAAGAACATTAAAGTGGAGGGGCACTGCCCTACAAAGATCCTCTTCTAAAAATCTTCCCGACTCCTGCACGCAGGCCGAGTGACGAAAGTAGTCGCTCTCTCCAGAAGGAAAGAAAAAACAAGTTGCTGCATTTATAAATAAGCAAATTTTAAAAATCATAAACCAAAATAATAAACATATATAATTTTTTTTTAATATGAAATATTGATTTTAAAATCAAGCGGCTTTGTGCTGGACAAAAAATAAGTTGATGAAGGTAACCAGCTGAAGGATCATATCTCGCTGGTAATCAATCGACTGCTTTCGTGCTTTACGTGTTTAAAACCAAAGAGTTGCGCGTTTTGAGTTATTTTTATCTTATATAGAAGTCCAAGATAAAATAATAATTTTAAAAAACTAATGCGTGTATATTTCGTGTTAATGATGTAAAATGTTCCATATTAAATTAATTTTATTTTGATAGGAGTAAATTATGACAACAGCAATTAAACCTGAAATTCACCAGGTCCACGCCAGAAACTATATCAAAGACCTCACGAGAGCGATCGATAGCAACACGCGATTTCCCACAGCGGTTTCCAACCTCGTAGCTCAGTATCTTGCTTACATCCCCGCTACACAAGGCTGGAATACCACATGGGCAGATGATCTCGGCCGCGAGGTATGCACAAGAACCATTCGCGCGGTGGAATTCCATCCCCTTAACTATATTCCTTCAGATCTCATGCCCGAAAAGCCCGTAGATCTCGTAAAGCTTGTCGTAGAGTATCTCCAGTGGGAGATGTTTGGGTTGAAAGATGTCGAAGAGGCAGCCGGCGGCAAAGAGGAGCTAGCCAAGCTCCTACCCGGATATGGTCCCGAGCATCCCCTTCCTTCAAAGATCGATGATCTCATCCAAGCCGACCTAGCAAGCATTTTTTCTCCGAAAGCCCTCGAGGGGATCACAGCAAGAAAAGTGGCAGAGCTTTTTTCCCTTTATTGGTGTCCCAAAGTGACAGCCAACATCGCGGAGCAGATTGCCAAAAAACATGGCCAGAAGTTTTATGAATATAGCTACGAGCCTGTTCTCAAAGAACATAGAAATGCCCGTACGTCCGAAGAGTGCTGGATGCTGTTTCCGAATGATGTTTTTGGGCGAAACAAAAGTGTTCAAGAGCAGAAAAGTCTTATCCCAGAGGGTTTTGAGTTTCCCCGCTTTCCGGTTGCTAGCTTTTGTGTTTTTATCAAATATGCCCGTACAAAGACATTCATCATGTTTGATAAACCATGGACTTATACGCGCTGTCAAGAAGAGACTGAAGGCTACAAGGTGGATGTTGGGGGCTTTGGCGCCCGCGGCCTCCACGTCTCCCACAGCTTCTTCGACCGCGTGCTCATCGGCGTTGCTCTCGTGCGGAAGTTCTGTTAGGACATTGGTCCTTGGACCTTTGGCAATTGGATTTGGACATTGATTTTTGATCTTCTTGGGGCCGACTTCGGTCGGCCTCTTCGATTCCGCGCCTGAAAGGCGCGGAAAAATTCGCACGTAAAAACTTTTAGCACCTCCACATTCTCCAATCAAGCAGATTGATGAATCCTTACCTTAATAAAACATATACAAAGAGCGCGCCAATCGCGATCATATGAACGATAGCCCAAACACGCTATATGGTTTTTTCGCGTTCATAAGATTTATCACCTCTTATACCAATCGCAGTTTTGTCCAAAGCGGTGTGGCTTGTAGCCTTGCGATGAGAGCATCCGGCTCTTCGATCTCTTCGTTGATGGCGATTCTTTCCGCTTCATTGAGGAGAAGGCCCATCTGTTTGCCTGGAGAGATGCCAGCGCGGATGAGATCTTCTGCACGCAAGATGGGTGTTTTTTCGCGAAGACGTGTGATGGCTCGGCTGAGCTGCTTGATGCGCGCGTCGTGCTCGGTCAAGAACTGCTCTCGCTCTTCGGGAGAGTAGCGTGCCGCCACTATTTTTAAGGAAAGTTCTCCGAAGGGACTCGCATAGAATTTTGCCCATTCGATCTTTTCGAGCTTGTCTTGCGCGGATTTTGGCATCTTGAAGAGGGAGTGTGCGCGGTGTAATAAGGAGACGATCTCGCGCTCCTGGTTGGAGAGTTTTAGGTAGTCGCACAGCTCGAGATGCTCGTCCAAGGTCTGGTCGGGAAAGAGCTCGAGAAGCTCGGCGATAGTAGGTGAGTTTTTTGGAAAGTGTTCGATCGGGGCGACTCTTTTTTCTATTTCTTCTCCGGGAAGATCGCCCTAACTTATGTCGGCTTCAGCGCGAAGAGTTTGCCCCGGGGCGCGATGGGCGCTTATTTCAATTTTACAAAGAAGATCCTGATTGACCCGGGATTCAAGAACTACCCTCGTATCTGCACGGAGCTC
>JBIOJU010000035.1:0-9298 GCA_044451165.1 Chlamydiales bacterium
CAATAGGCCTAGGATACCTCTCACTTGATCGCTCCTCTCCTTCGCTCAGTGGAGGAGAAGAGCAGCGGATTCGCCTAAGTCGGCAGCTGGGAAGCGGCCTTACAGGATGCCTCTATGTTCTCGATGAGCCGACGATCGGTCTCCACCCTCACGACAATGCAAAATTGAACCGCGCCCTCATCCAGCTGCGTGATCTAGGAAATACTCTTGTCCTCGTCGAACACGACCCTTTAACCATTGCAATTGCAGATGAGATTTTGGATTTTGGCCCCGCTGCAGGTAAAGAGGGCGGAAGAGTGCTTGCACAGGGAACGCTCGAAGAGATTAAAGCAGATCCCAAATCACTAACGGGCGCCTATCTTAGTGGAAGAAAAAAAATTCCTATTCCTACAAAAAGACGCAAGCCAAAAGAGTGGATTTCGATTGAAAAGGCAACGCTTCACAATCTTAAAAATGTGAATGTGAAGATGCCGACCCGGGTCTTCTGCTGTGTGAGCGGCGTCTCAGGATCAGGAAAATCCACCCTGATCGAAGAGATTTTAAGGCCCGCAGTAGCTAAAGCTATCTCCACACAACAAGAGGAGATCGAGCTTCCGCACGCTTCACTCCACGGATTAGGTGTATTTGATAAGATCGTTGCACTCGATCAGAATCCGATGGGACAGACGATCCGAGCAGATGTGAGCACCTATAGCGATCTACTGACTCCCCTCCGCTACTTTTTTGCAGAGCTTCCGCTAGCCAAAGCCCGCGGCCTCCTTCCCAAACATTTTAGCTTTAACCATCGGAAAGGAATGTGTACCAGCTGTTGGGGTCTTGGCATGAAAAGCATCTCCCTTCAATTTCTTCCACCCGTCAAAGTCGAATGTGAATCTTGTAAAGGTTTCCGCTTAAATCCAGTGAGTCTCCAGGTAAAATTTCGAGAAAAACATCTCGGTGAAATTTTAAGCATGACGGTAGATGAATTAAAGAAGTGGAACATCCCCCTCCCCAAGGTGGATCGACTGCTCGACCTTCTCATCACAGTCGGGCTAGGCTATTTGAAACTCTCGCAAGAGGTCACGACCCTCTCTGGAGGAGAGGCGCAGCGCCTCCGCCTCGGCCGCGAGCTCGCTAAACGCTCCACAGGAAAAACCCTCTACCTCTTCGACGAGCCAACGACAGGCCTGCACAGTGAAGACATTCTCAAACTTCTCCCGATCTTTCACCAGCTTGTCGAGAGAGGAAACAGCCTCATCATCATCGAGCACAACCTAGACATTCTTGCGAATGCCGACTATATCATCGACCTCGGCCCCGAAGCAGGAGAAAAAGGCGGCAAGATTCTCGCCGCAGGCACCCCCGAAGAACTCGCGCGTGACAAGAGCTCTTACACGGGAAATTATTTACGCTCACACCTCGGATGAAGAGGGATAGGGCAAGGGCACAGGCTCGTTTACGGGCACGAAAGAAAGAAAAACCGATTCTGCTCTCATCTCTTCCCTCCCTCTTCCGTGCCCCTAAGCGTTCACGTGCCTCTGCCCGATCTTTCTTATTCCCTTTGGGTGTTGACAAATCGGAAACTGTGGTTTAGATCTATGTTTATGTACAAACATCTTGTCTCTAAGAAAAAAGCAAAAGCAATCTGCGGCGCTCTCTTTCTTGTTGGGCTTGCCATTCTTTCGTTTACCAATGACTGGTGGCCCGGGATCATGCTTGTGATCGGCATTCCACTTGCCCTCAGGCAGTATTTCCTTGGAAGATATTATGACATGGCCATTTCTCTTGGCGTATTCGTGGGTGTCTTTCTTATCGCTGCATTTCAGCTCTCTCAACGTTTCCTTCTCCCTGTTCTTTTTCTTGTAGGCGCAATCTATCTCCTCTTCCGTGAATACTTCACAAGCACGACAGAGCCAGAAGACGAAGAGGAAGAAAATTTAAACGAAGAGCTCGAAGAAGAGCAGCAAGAGAAGAGAAAGAAGTGATGAACGATGAATGATAGTGCTGAACGGCTTTGTTGCATAAATCCATTCTTAAACACCGAGCACACCGAGAGCACCGAGCAGAAGAAGGGGAAATTGCAGGATGACAGAATGACCACGCTGGTCATCCTATTTGCTGGTTCAACCGGAAACATGGGTAACACATAGTTCACCAACATAGGTAACACTTTTTCCCTTTCTTCCTGCTCGGTGCTCTCGGTGTGCTCGGTGTTTAAATTCTTGATTTCTCACATCCGGCCATACACATCTTCAACGATGATTGATTTTTACTCTAAAAATGAAAAACCAGAAAGTAAAACAGCTTCAATTTTCTCCCCACTTCAATTCACACCGCGCTCAATCATCTAAATGTAGCAAAGATTATTCAACACCGAGCACACCGAGAGCACCGAGGCGCTTCGCGCAATAAAGAAAAAACAATTCTTTCTTCTTTGTGCCTTCGTGTCTTTTTCTTTATTCTCTCTGCTCTTCATCTCGGTGCTCTCGGTGCGCTCGGTGTTTATTTTTTCCGATACTCATCACTTATCGTTCATAGTTTTCCTCTCTTCAGTCATCACTCTTTGTTTTGTTGTTGCTCGCAAAAAATGTTCTTTTCTGGTGAGCTATCAAGTATGGCCATTACCGAAAAGCAAGGTAGGAAACGGCTGTTTTTTGGAGCAGAAGTGGTAGCTGCGTGGCCCGCGCCGCTCCCAAAGGGAAGAATGCTGGATGAGCGTGCCCGCCACATGACGCTCGCATTTTTAGGTGAGATCTCGTTTTCTTCACTACAACCTCTTCTCTCTTTGTGCCCCCGTCCTAAGTTTCGTGTGGGACTTGTCGGAAAATCGGATCAGCTTCTTTTTCTTCCCAAGAAAGAGCCGCATGTTGTTGCTGCTCATGTGCATTTGTTTGAGGGAGAAGATCTTCTCAAAGAGTATCAGAAAACTCTGCTTTGCTGGCTCAAACAGCATGCATATCCGGTGGATGAAGGAGAGTTTTTGCCGCATGTCACGCTTGCGCGCACGCCATTTTCTCTCGATGAATGGAAAGAGATACTTGATCCCATTCCTCTGTTTATTTCCGCCATCCATCTCTATGAAAGCGTGGGTAATCTCACTTACCATCCTCTATGGAGCCATCCGCTTCTTGCGCCGTTCGAAGAGCTGGATCACACTGCAGATATCGCCTTTCGGATTATCGGAGAAAACATGGAGCAGCTCCACCTTCACGCGCAAATTGCACTCGCCTTCGCGCATCCTCCTCTTCTGAATTACATGACAGGGCAACCCCTTCAAAACTCTCTCGATGAGATCATCATCTCTCTCAATGAACTTGTGGCAGTTGCAGATCAAGAGAGTGGAACTCCTTTTAAGGCCGTGAGCTTTCACGGCAACGTCACGAGAAAAGAGGAACATTTAGAATGGGAGATGATTGTAGATGTATAACTTACAAAAAATCGGGCCTGCCACCTATCTCCTTCCGCAAGAAGGAGGGATGCGCGTCCCGGGCCTCGTGATTGCAACCGAAAAAATTCTTTCTGAAGTGGAATTTGAAAAGCCGCTCGAACAAGTGCGTAACGTCGCACACCTTCCTGGAATTGTCGGCTATAGCCTTGCGATGCCAGACATTCACTGGGGCTACGGGTTTCCGATCGGCGGTGTTGCAGCGATGGATGTAGATACGGGCGTCATCAGCCCTGGCGGTGTGGGCTATGACATCAACTGCGGCGTACGTCTTGCCCTTCTCCCCGACAAGTATGACAACTGGTCAGAGCAGATTAAGCAGGAGCTTTTGCAAAAAATTTTTCATTTTGTTCCCTCGGGAGTAGGTCGTGGTCAGAGAGGTGTGCGCGGTTTAAGCGAGCGCGACTATTCGGAGCTTCTCAGACTCGGCGCACGCTGGTCTGTGGAGCATGGATATGGGTTTCCTCTTGATCTCGAGCATATGGAGAGTCACGGAATGATTGAAGGCGCAGATCCGAATGTGATCTCAACGACTGCGAAACAGAGAGGCAAAGATCAGCTTGGATCGATCGGGTCGGGCAACCATTTTGTCGAGATTGGAAAAATAGAAAAGATCTTCCTTCCCGAGATCGCAAAAACATGGCAGGTAGAAGAGGGACAAGCCTACATTCTTATCCATTCCGGCTCGCGCGGCTTTGGTCACCAGGTGTGTCAAGACACTCTCAATACTTTCGTCAGGTACGGGTATGCCGAAGGTCTTCCCGACAAGCAGCTTGTTGCAGCCCCCATCAAAAGCACCCATGGAAAAGACTACTTTGCCGCGATGGCAGCTGCCGCCAACTTTGCCTTCAACAACCGGCAGCAGATCCTACATGAGGTAAGACAAGCCTTTAAAGAGGTGTTGAATATCTCTCCTGAAAAGATCCGCCTACTTTACGATGTCTGCCACAACATCGCAAAATTTGAGGAGTATGAGGTTGAAGGGAAAAAACGGCGTCTCTGCGTCCATCGCAAAGGGGCGACGCGCGCCTTCGGGCCTGGGGCTCCTGAGCTAGCCTCCATCTTTCAGAAAACGGGACAACCTGTGCTTGTGCCAGGCGATATGGGAAGGGCAAGCCACCTCATGGTGGGTCTTGGCAATCCACTCACCTGGTGCAGCTGCTGTCACGGAGCGGGACGGGCAAGAAGCCGAGTGAAGTCACTTGACGCCTGGAGAGGGCGTGATCCGATCCACTATATGAAAGAGCAGGGAGTGACGGTGCTCGCCACCTCAAAACGCACGATCACAGAGGAAATGCCCGATGCCTACAAAGATGTAGACGAAGTGGTGCATGCCGTGCAGGAAGCAGGCCTTGCGAACATGGTAGCAAGGCTCAAGCCGCATCTCGTGATCAAAGGCTAGAAGAGTGGGAAACTATGAACGATGAGTGCTGAGTGATGAACTGAAGAAAGAATTGTTCGTCCTGCTCTCTTGCATGTCGTGAACGTTCGTGTGCTATAGTCTCGGGAGATGTGTGGCAGTTTCCGGACCTCTTCCGCTCATCACTCATTGTTCATCACTTCTTCTTGTCGTTTTTTTCTCTGGGAGCGCGCGCATTTTCTGCTGCAAGACGCTCGAGCTCTCGAACGGCGCCTGGAACGTGGCTGAAACCACACTGTGCTACGCGGACGGTGCCTGGCGGAAGCTCGGTCGAAAAGAGAGCATGACCAAAGTCGCGATCTCGTCTATCGCCCCCAATTGTGTCCAAAAACAGATCCCAAGCCTCTTTACTTTGGAGATTTTCTAAAGCACTTTGCATAACCATTTTTTCCGCAGAAGACAAAAGATTTGCAATCTCGGGCTGGTTAAAAGAAAACTGGGCAATTTTAAAGAAAAATTCTCTCCACACTTTCAAAGAGTAGTTCTGAATGAGTGGGAGAAAGAGTTGTTTCTCTTTCTCAGAAAGACCCAAAGGAACACTCCAGGCTTTCATTATATCAACACACAATCGAGCTGCATCGGGACTGAAAACAGCCCCGCGTGTTTTACCATTCATTTTAGAAAAGACCATTTCCCAAGGCGAGTTGTAGAGAACTTCGATCAAAAAGTTAAGCTGGGTTGAGCTATACATCTCATAGTTTTCAGCCGAAATAAGGGATTGATTCTCGGCACTACAGGCTCGAGCTGCATTTACACTTTTTGTGGGCTGGGTTGCGTGAAAATCAGGGTTCAGCAAACAGGAAAGAAACGCCTGCTCAAGTGGCCTGACTGCTCCTTCAAGTCCAAAAATCCATGCAGGCTTACCGGAATTGTTATCAGTTGCAAAAGCTGTCAAACAGAAATCGAAATAATCTTGTTCAGATCGCGTGTCTCTACAAAGTGGTTCAAGAAAAAAAGCCATCTCCCTGTTTACAGCAAGTTCTAGGAGTCTGTATTTCAACTCCCTAAACTTTTTATTACAATGATCCTCTCCAACAAATATATGCTCTCTTCCGCCAATCACTTGGTACTGGATAAATGCTTTTTCGTCAGGAGTGAACCCTATCTCGTCTGCTATTTTGCTGATCTTTTCAAATAGGGGGCTTTGGACTTTTTTTATAGGAATATGCGCGAAAGTTAACCCTTTCGTCTGAGCAAATTGGCAAATTTCTTTAAGCACAGTACGCTGCATTTCTTCTGTAGGAAGACACGCTGAACAAGGAGGAGTTTTTATCAGTGACAGGGCTTTTTCGCCTTCTGTGACATGTATCTTCCGGCGGTTTCTATACAGCTCGTTGATAATGGCATCGAGCTCTACTCTCCCGCGTGGCTGCAGCAGCAGATCCGAGCTGCGCACCTCAGCTCCCCGCGCCAGGCCTGGAATCATCGTGGGATTCTCTAACATTTTAGTAACAGAAACTTTTGCAACTCCTGCCATATTCCCTCCAAAAATAATTTGATTGCGAATCAGTATACACGGATCTGCAATTAACCCATTTAATTAAACAAATTCTATATAATTAATTAGGCAAAGAAGTCGCAGAGGAAGAATTGATGAACTGAAAAAGATCCGGAAACTGCCATATTAAATGCAAACGTTCACGAAAAGCAAAAGAGAGGAGGACGAACGGTTCTTTCTTCAGCTCATCACTCATCATTCATCGTTCATCACTTCTTCTCTTATTTCATCCTTTCTTCACGACTATTGTCGAAGCAAGCTTGTCATGCAGACACTGTCTCTTTTTGGTGAAGAGCATCATGAAGAAGCCGAGGCCGAGAAGAAGGCGCGAGAGGAATTTGCCGAAGTAGCGCGTGGTAGCTCTTAAGAAGGAGAGCCTATTTCCTCGCATGTCTACCACTTTGAGTCCCAAGAGAAGCTTGCCCACTGTAGCCTCATATTTTGAACTTTCCATAAAGGCAAAATAGAACCAAGAGAGTAGAAACAAAAGAAGCCCACTTGCAAGTAGACCGATAAAGCTCTGCCGTTCGAGCAGAAGTGCACTCATGCCAATTAAAATAAGCTGAACGATCACATCTAAAATGTAGGCGCAAAAGCGCCTGAGAGAACCGGAATAATTCATAGGATTATCTGATATTTAGTATTAATGTGCATGGGGTATTTTCCAATAGGGGTGAGAGAGGTCATTTTCATAGTTACCTGTATCGGGATTGTAGACTTTAGCGGGCCTTAGATCTTCTCCATATCTCAACTGGAGATATTCTTTCATTTTCCCAGGAACTGGCACCTCAATCCCCTCAAAAAATGCACGCTTGAGCGGAAACACAAGATCAAAGGGTGTTTCTACGCAGTAACGCCGTTCGCGTATTTTCATCGACTCTGGTAAAAATGGGGAGCCTTCGTTGGAAAAAATGGAGCGCAGCACCTTCTTTTTTGGATCGATGTCAAAGTGGTAGATATCGATGAGTGTGGGGGTACCTTTGACATACACCTTCAGGTAGGATTTGGGGCGCTCTCTTCCTGACCAGTCCTGGACAACGCACTTCTCTGGATCAAGACCGCTCAATACAGATTTGACATTGTCAAAGTCTGGCGCAAGAATAGCGATATCCAAATCCCAATCCCAGGGGATCACGCCCCCATGCCGATAGGTACCAAGTAGTGTGCCGCAGTCGACCCAAAAGGGAATTTTATGAGCATGGAGAAGTGTAACGATCTCTTTCAGCGCTGCCTGCTCTTTTTTCATCTTGTCATGATCGATCGGGCCACGGACAATCGTCGGAGTATTGGCAAAAGAAGCTCTGCTATAATCATTGATCTTCATGCCAAGTGAACGGTAGTAATCGCTTTTAGCATCCACTGCAATGAGCTTCACCCTGTCCAAAATCTTGTGATGATTTTTACGTGTTTCTGGCATGAGATAGGCTGCTGCCTTGAGTAGAGCGCCTGCTCCTGCACTTAAAGGAAGCGCAACGAATGATGTCGCAGTTTTGACAAGAAAGTGTTCGTCGTAGCTAAAGCGAGGAGAAAGATCGAGCCCCACCTCGTTTTTTACGCGCGATCCGCAAAAGAGGTAATGGGTAGGCGCAAGAACGTAGTTAGCAATCTTGTCGATCCCTTGAGCATCATCATCTGCTGCATTGAAAAAAATACTCCCGCAAAGAAGATGGTAGACCTGCGTCACAGGAAGACCGACATAAAAAATCCAGGCACCAAACTTATCCAAGAGCCACATTTCGCCTCTCTAAGGTGGATAGACTTAATAAACCTGTTACCAGAAAAAAAATCAACTTTCCGTGTTGGGCGCCTAAGAGGTAGAAATCACAACCTCCGATGAATAAGAGTCCGATGAGCAGTGAAAGAAGTGAGGCTGTGACAAGATCCATCTTGCCTTTTAGAGCGCGCAAAATGATAGAACCAACAAATAAAAGAAAACAAGCAAGGCCCAAAAATCCAGACTCGGCAGCGATAAGGAGATAGATATTGTGGACAGGAAAAAACTGGTCTCCTTTCAAGGGCGTGGGCGAGAACTCTTGCATCCTGACGACATACTGGTTAAAGCCGACACCCAAGAGAGGTTCTGCTTTGATCATCTTGAACGCGATATTCTGAAAATGGATTCTTCCCTCATCGCTCTCTTTTACGATCTTGTTATAGTTCACAAGACCACCTCTTGCTTTGAATGCGGGATAGAGTAGTAGCACAAATGCTAGTAGAAAAGCTCCGATGACTGACGCAAAGAGATGCCAACGGACGCGCATCCGCTGGCAAAACACACACCAGCAAACCGTCATGATCAGCCAAGCGATGAGCGCAGCTCGTGAAAAGGTAAGACAGAGTGTGAGGATCTGCAAAAAAAGTGCAACTCCCAGCCAGACTTTTTTACGCATGCTCTCGACGCCTGCGCATAGAAAATAGCTACATCCGATCGCCATCAGCAAAAATCCGCCAAAAACATTCGGATGAGGAAAAGTACCCGATGCCCTACGCATCATCTCGTGGGCCTTACCGCCAAAAAGTGAAAGGGGCCCATGAAAAAAAGGCACCCAACTGTTATTGCTCACCTCCCCTAAAAATTTGAGGCCAAGACTGTTTTGCAAGCAGTATTGCAGGATGCCGAAGAGGCATTGCACAAGTGAAAGTCCAACAATCAGAAGAGCAATTTTCGGAAACCAGTTTCTGATGTTTTGAAAGATCAAACCTTTTTCAAGAGCAGAAAAGAGCACGATAAAAAGAAAAAAGTGGGAGAGCCTTGCATAGTGAAGTGGGCATGAGGAGGAGAGGAGCAGCGAGAAAAGAAAGACAAAAAAAAGTAGCGTGAGATAACGACTACTTTTAGTAAAGAAAGTAGATAAGGAAAAAGAAGAAAAGAGCAAGAGAGGAAACAGGAAAAGCGGTAGATCGGTGAGAAAAAAATAAATGTTCTGTTGAAACGGTTCAGGAAAATGAAATGGAA
>JBIOJU010000036.1:0-9252 GCA_044451165.1 Chlamydiales bacterium
AGCTGAGCAAGTTCACGCGTAAATGTAAGAAGTAGAGGCTTAGGAAGTATGATCTCTTTTTTCGCATGTTGAGCAAGGTGGGTGAGAAGCATCTCTTGTTTGAGAAGTTTCTCTTTTGCAAGCGCCATAGAATCGGCGTCAATGACTCCCGTGATTTTTTTCCCACCAGATCCAAAGGCCTCATATCGAAAAAGTGGCATATTAGATCTCCTCGCAACCGCGTGTGACCCTTAAAACTTCGGCTGTTGTGGTGACACCTTTTTGCACAAGCCGCGCGCCTTCGCTTCTCAAACTCACCATGCCCTGAGATACCGCAATTCTTCTGAGCTCTTCTGCATCCGCGCTATGAAGCAGCTGCCTTTTGATAGCAGTATTCACCACCATGAGCTCATAAATTCCGCAACGACCTTTGTAGCCCGAGCCGTAACAGGAGCTGCACCCCTTGCCTTTAAAAAATGGAGCTTGCTCTCCCGAAAGTCCCAGTTCTGTCACTTCTGCAGCGCTGGGAAGATAAGAGGTCGCACAAGTAGGACACACCATGCGCACCAGACGCTGTGCGACGACCGCTGCGACAGAAGAGGAGAGCAGGTAGGGCTCAATCTCCATGTCGACTAAGCGTGTTAGGGCGGAAGGGGCGTCGTTTGTATGGAGCGTGCTAAGCACGAGGTGACCGGTCAAAGAGGCCTGAATGGCAATCTCAGCAGTTTCTTTATCTCGTATCTCACCGATCATGATCACATCAGGGTCTTGTCGTAAAATGTGACGAAGACCTGTTGCAAATGTGAGCGAAATTTTTGGATTCACCCCGATCTGCGCCATCCCCTGGAGTTTATACTCTACAGGATCTTCGATCGTCATGATGTTAACTTCTTGACTATTCAACTCTGAGAGGGCGCTATAGAGTGTTGTCGTTTTTCCGCTGCCGGTAGGTCCTGTCACGAGAACGACCCCTTCACTCAACGCGATCATCTTTTTGAATGAGAGTAGAGTCTCTTCTCGCATCCCTAAATTGCCGAGTCCAAGGATCACGTTGCTCTTGTCGAGAATACGTAGAACGATACGCTCTCCAAAAACAACCGGAACTGTGCTAACACGAAAATCGATCTGACGTCCGCCCATTCTGAGCTTGATGCGTCCATCCTGAGGAAGGCGCTGCTCGGCGATGTCAAGGCGTGCCATGACTTTAATGCGGGTGATGAGTTGAGCTTGATACTCCTTTGCCGGCGCGTGCCGCATCTGCAGGACACCGTCGATGCGGTAGCGTACGCCGAGACCTGTTTCGAGAGGCTCAAAATGGATATCCGAGGCGCCTTGTCCGACAGCTTCAAGAATCATCGCATTGAGCATGCGAATGACAGGTGAGTCGCCTCGCTGTTCAAGAAGGTCATACCCTTCTGTCTCTTCGCTCTCCATATGACCGCTTTCGCCAGTAAAGCTTGCGATCAGTTTGGACGTCTCCTCCTCTTTTTGATGGTAGCAGCGCTCGATCGCCTCTTCGATGGCGCTTCTCGGAGCAACGAGCTCTTCGATGGGCCTACCCAACAAAACCCTCACCTCTTCTAAAGCTTCGAGATCATGGGGGTCTGCAGTAGCAACAAGCACGCACTCCTCTTTTTCAGAGATAGGTAGGAGATATTTGCGTTTTACAAAAGCGTAGGGAAGAAGAGATCTTCTCTCTTGCACGAAGGGAAACTGATCCAAGCTGGTGGCGCTCTGAACACCAAAACGTTCGGCCCACTTTTCACTCTCTTGCCAGTCCATCTCTTGTTTCATCGTGGTGATTTGAAGAAGGATTTCAGGCTACTTCTGAAAAACTGCCTCCTCTCCTTCTCGCGTGCCTCATCAATCTTTTCGAAAAATTCCGGAATATCACCTGCGCGCTTTTTCAACTCTTCAAGCCGCATCTGATCTAGCTCATCTTTAGGATCGAGGACGATCTTGGGTGTGATGAAAAAGAACATCTCTGTGTTGTCGTCGATGAGCTTTGTCGATCCAAAAAGTTTCCCGATGAGAGGAAGACTGCCAAAGAAAGGCACCTTCTCCTCTGTGTCGCGCGTCGCTTTGCGGCGCAGCCCGCCTAAGATCACCGTCTGTCCATCGACAACGCGCACCTCATTTTGGATGTGCCGCTTATCTACTAATGGCCTATCGTCGGGACTTGGTTTTGTAGTGTCAAAGGTGATATCGGTTTGCAGAGTGACAAAGCCCTTCCCATCTTCTGCTTCCTCTTCATTGTCGGGTAGATGCACTGTTGGAGTCAGGACAATCGTGATTCCATATTGCGCGCGCGTGAAAGATTTTTCGAAGGCGATCCCTTTATTCGTGTCGATCGGGGCAGCCCCGTTGTTAATCGAGATCTCTTCTGTAATAGCAATCGTTGCAGGCGTCTGGTTCACTGTGATCACAGAGGGAGCCGCATTGAGGTGAATGTCTTCCTGCGTCATTAAAAAATTGTAGGCAAAATCAAATGTCGGGTTGTGTTTTTTGCTGAAGAAAAAAGCAAGCACTCCTCTTCCCATAGGCACGTTGGCTGATTCATACTTCACATTGTTTGATTTCGTTCCTAACTTCAAAAGGTTGAGGCCGAAACTGTTTTGTGTATTTAGTCTTTTCTCGAAGAGGAGCACCTCGATCTGAACCATTTTTTTGGGCACATCGAGTTTGCGCAAAAGCTCTTTGATCCGCGGAAGCGTATCTCTGCGAATGACCATAAGAATGGTACCAGTCTTGGGATCAGGGATGAAATGGTCCGATCCCTCCTCCTCGTATTCCAAGTGGGTTACAATCGATGCGCGGGGAGAGGGGGGCGGATTGGCTAGGGCAGGTGGATTGGGGGCATATCCGTCAGGCGGCTTGATTCCGGGGCCTTGAGCTGCATAATTTATCTCATATCCTTCTCGCTCTCCTTCAGGGACTGCGTAAAGAAGTGAGTTATAGACCTTATCCAAAACCTTGGAGAGTTCTGTTGGGTCGCTATGGCGGCAGCTATAGAGAAAGACGGTCATCTCTGAGGGATCTTGCAGCTGATCTTCTGTATCTTTGATCATCTTTTCTGCTCGATCCACCACTGCCGGAGATCCCACGAGGATCAGCGCGCGCCCTTGGCTTAAAGGTTGCACAGAAAGTCCTTCTTCGGGTTTTGCAAATGGCGTCTTTGCACGGTCGAGCGCCTCATTAAAAAATGAGCCGATGATCTTCTCCATCTCTTTGACGCTCATCTTGTTGATCGGTACGACGCGAGAAATTTTTCCCTTATTTCCCTCCCACACCGAAGCGTAGAGAGAAAGCAGTCTCTCTATCTCCTCCTTGGAGGAGACGAGCGCAATCTTGCTGCTGACCGGATAGAGGAAGGTCTGTTTCGGATCGGTAAATTTTTCTAAAAACTGAAAGACGCTCTTCGTCTGTTCAACAGGAGGAGAGAGAAGAAAAAACACGCGTGCATAAGATGGAATCAGCGCAAGGTCCTCTCGAGAGGCGGCGATGTTTCTTACCGACGAGGGATCCTGTTTTAAGATAAACAGCTGCTTTGCGTAGGAGTTGAGTTTTTTTGCCCCGATACCATTGTGTGCTAAAATAATCTCCAGCACCTCATTCCACGACTCTCTAGGAATGGGAATATTTGAGTGCATGTTCAATTTCAGAGCGGCCATATCAGGGGGGACAATGTAGAGATAGTCCATGGCACCATATTCCATGATGAGCTGTCCGAGCGTTGTCTCTTCCTGATCCCAAAGAGCATACCCCTCTTCTTCTCCCTTGGCGTCTAAGACCGCTGCCTCTCGCCACTGGTCTTCGAGGGCCAACATCGCACTTTTTAGACCTGCCACCTTGGAAAGAAGAAGAGAATACTCCTCCTCTTGGGCCGTATTTTTGTGGAGCTCACCTGCTTTTTGATAGCAGCTCTCAAGTTCGCCTCGCAGATGCGCAATTTCTTTGTTGATATCGGGAATCTGGCCTCCACCTAAAGAGGCGACCTCTTTCTTCTGGAGAATCTGCGTCTTTTTTTCTTCAATGCTCTGACCAAAAATGGCGGCTTGTGTAAGGAGTATCGTCATGACAGCAAGTGGAAAAGGTCTCATCGTTTTGACCTCCTCTCTCTGCTTTTAGAGCTCTTTTTTTCTTGTGAGATAGCAAGAGAGATTGGCTGCACCTGCGTGCGCATCTCGTCGAAAAGCTGCCCTTTTAAATAGGGCTTCCCCTGCACGAGTTCCACGCCTTCACAGATAAATAGTTCGCCAATCAAGCGATGTTCGACACAATCTTCGATCTGCTGTGCCGTTCTTAGGTTGCGCCAGCCGCTGGGCGTTTTCAAGAGCCAGTCTCCTTCTCGCAAGAGAATGCGTCTTTTTCCTGCCACACAAGTCACTGCTGAATTATTTCGCAAACGAATAGAAGAAAATAGGGTCGTCTCTTTACCTTGTTGTCTGGAGGCAGACTGTGCATCCATTTTCTGCGCTAGGTGATAAAATCCTGTCTCGTCCCACATCTCTATCTCAACGGCACGCGGAGTTGCAATTTTTACTTGAGCAATAGGAGAGGTTGTGAGGATCTCATCGGGATTTGCCACTCTCCACTTCTCGTCTTGCCAGAGGAGAATGTCTCCTGCCCTTACAAAACAGACGTAGTTGCCACCCTCTTTGTTAAATTGGACTTTTTCTCTTTCTTTGAGATATCGATACCCTTCTCCGCCATGTAGATCGAGAAAGCGGTCTTTCCCCCAATGCTTTGCCCCCTTCATGGCTTTTGCAAATGCAGCTTCTTCCTTCTGGTGCAAGGAGAAGGTGCGCTTCAACCCGTCTCTCGTCTTTTGCAATAGAAACTGCGTCTTTTCTTCGACCTGCGTGTCTTGTGCTATACGGGACATTTCCAGCGTTACGCTATTTTTTCCTAGAGAGACTGGTTTGACCGAAAGTGCGGTGGGTAGCGCGCTAAACTGCACAGCTTTTCTTCCCTCTTTTTCTTTTTCTAATTCTTGCAGAAAAATGTTCTCTCCAATCTTGCCAACTCGCTCTTCTCCAATCCCTTTTAAACCCAAGAGGAGGGTAGGAACCATCTGACTGTTATCTGGACGCGTGTTGCATCCGAGTAGAACCAGTTCACTTCCAAGCCAGGGGATAAATTGTGAAGGGCGCGCTGCATTTAACGAGAGCGAGCCTTTCCCGATCTCCGCATAGGGATAGGGCAGCGTTGTAACGCTTGACCTTGTCTCAGCAAATTTTTGATCAGAGCTTCGCAAAAAAAACCATTTCATGAGAAATAAAAGTAAAACAGCTGTACACAAGGCACAAGAGAAGCGAAAGCCCCACTTGAGAAGCTCCTCCCCTCTAAACTGCGTCGAATATATCAACATAACGATGTGGTAGTCTAGGAGATTGACGAAAAAACTCAAAGGGGGAAACCACAAAAGTTATTCTGATTGCAAAAAAATATATTTAATATTTAAATGACGAATATGGATCAGAACAATAATAAGGAAGGGGTCACCGTGAAACAGATCGAAGAATTTACCAAACGACACCGATTTGAGGTGGTGCTATGCCTATCACTCGTGCTGGCGCTCTTCTTTAGTTTTCTCTTTTTTGGACCAGGCTGGGCGCTCTTATTTGCAACGATTGGCGGTGGATTGGGCGCGATTTTTCCCAGGAAAGTGGAGTTTGCAACTAAGAGCATGTTAGACTTTGTCTTTAAACAAGAGACTACAACTCAGCTCATTTTAGGAGTTGTTTCTCTGATTATCTCGATATTTCTTCCGCCCTTGATTTTTTTAGTGCTAGGATTCCACGGCGGCCGCAGCTTAGATCAGCTCGCGGGCGCACCTACGGTAATCAAGCGCGACTGAATGAAATCTGAAAGAGAAAGGTCCTCCTTCTGAAAACAGCTCTGAAGGAGAGCCCACTCTTTGGGATGCTCCTCTTTTTCCTTCAAAAGCTCCTTCCAGCTTTCACCTTCCGAAAGAGCATTTCCAAGCCGCATCTCTAGAAAAGCAATTCTTAACAGATTGAACTGATAGAGTAGCGAGGCTCGATCCTCCTGACTCGTCTGCAATTTCAATTTTAACTCTTTTGCTTCAGTGAGAGCCTGCGGATACTCTTTTTTATGAATGGCAAGAGTATTAGCAGCAAAGCGAGCAAAAGTGGGCGAGAGCTCGTTAACCTTCTTTAAAGCTCTTTCGCAAGAGGCCTTCTCATTCTGGACGATCTTTTCTCCTGCTGAGAGATATTTTCCTAAAAAATGAAAAACTGCAAAAAGAAGAACGAAAAGAAGGATAAAGCCATAAAAAACCTTCTTCCCGTTCAGATGGATCCAAACAGTCCAGTCTTTATCTCTTAGAAGTTCCAAAAGCTGTATGTTTTTCATTTTTTTCTCGCTTCCATTAATGTGTAGATCCTTTCCATCTGGTTCAGAGTATAGGTAAAGATAAACTTTTCTTCGACCAGCTTTTTGCCTGCGCTACCAAAGGATATTCTCCGCTCTGTATCGCGAGCAAGTGCTAAAACCGCTTCCGCAACTCTCTCGGGGGAGCGAGGAGGAACGATGAGGCCCGTCTTTCCATCTAAGCAGACTTCCGGCAATCCACCAATGGGGGTGGTGATCAGTGGTCTTGCGAGATAGGCAGCCTGAAGAGAGGCTTGCGAAATTCCTTCATGTGCGGTGCTGAGAAGAAGAAAAATATCGAGGGCGGCAATTGCAGCATAAGGGATGTCTAGGTGCCCGGTAAAAATCACCTGTTTTTCGAGGCCAAGCTCCCTTGCAAGCGGAATGTATTGATCGATATATCCCCCTCCAATAATCACCCACTTGATCCGCTTTTCTCCCTTGAGAAGGGCAGCTGCTTGGAGCAGATCCTGAACCCCCTTCCAAGAGCGGACAAAACAAGCCGTCCCAACCAAGCAGTCTTCGTGAGAGACCCCTAGCTGCTCTCTAAATTTTTTCACTTCCGCTTGGCTTACCTTGAGCTCCGAAGGCTCAACACCCGTAGGCACGCAGAGACATTTTTCTTTCGGAAGCCTTGTCTGCTCAAGGATGAGAGAGGCGGCACTCGTGGAGGTGGTGACCACAAAATCAGCGAGTTTTTTATAAAGCAGATAACTATTTAGTCCAGCACGCGTAGGCGTTGACAAGTGACGTAGCCGAACGACAGGTATCCCACAAAGCCTTGCAGCCACCCCTCCAAACCATGCATCCAAAGAAGAGTGGGTCACGAGAAGGTCGATTTATTCTTTTCGAATGATGCGAGCAAGTGCAAAAACATCCATGAAAGCGCGATGGCGTTTAAAGGAGAGTTCTTTCACAGAAAATCCCTCTTTGCGCGCCCTTGCAACAAGCCCACCATTTTTTGCGATGGCAAAAGAGATCTCATGGCCACGCGCGCGCAGACCCTCAGACTCTCTCAGAATGCGCATCTCCTGGCCGCCCCATCCTGCTGAACTCTCAGTGTGTAAAATCCGCATTCCTAAATCCTGTTAAGATTTGCCTATGTCCAGAGGAGAAAGGAAGTGATTTGAGCTCTTCTTGCGTCTTCCACTCATAATCTTGTACAAACACCTCTTTTTCCGCTCTCCAGACCGAAGGAAAGAGAGTAGCATGGTAGCGAGTAAAAGTGTGTTGGATAGGAGAGAGGGAAAAAGAAAAACGGCTCCGAATCTTTAAATCCTCTTGAATGAGAGTCTGCAGCACTTTCGGGGCATCTCTTACAGAAGCAACCTCAACATAGGGAAATTCATAAAGATCCGCCATCACCTTTCTTCCTCTTACACGCCCCACTAATAACTTATTTTCGCATACAACGATCCCCACACTACGAAAAAGGTGTGTCGACGCCGGCCGCTTAGCTTTTAAAGGAATACGTTCTGTTTTTTTGTGCAAATGAGCCAGGCAGCTTTCTTTCAAGGGACATTCTTGACAAATGGGTTTTTTTTGGCAGACGAGCGCGCCGAGCTCGATGAGCGCCTCCATTACAACCCACGGTTCTTCCGCCGGCAGCAGTTTCTCCGTTAGCCCTTGAATCTTTTTGCGCGCGCTCCCTAATTCTTCTTCGATCAAAAAATAGCGCGCGAGCACCCGAAGAACATTCCCGTCGACTGCCGCCGCTTTTTTATGAAAGGCAAAACTTAAGATAGCGCCCTGGGTGTACGGGCCAACTCCCTTAATTTTTGCAAGCATCTCCAGATCGCTGGGCAGCTTACCTCCATGGTTCTCCACAAGAAAGCGGGCCGCCTGATGGATATGGCGGACCCGCGAATAGTAGCCGAGGCCCTCCCAACTTTTCAAAAGAAGGTCCAAAGGCGCCTCTGCGACCGCTAGAATCGAAGGAAACTGTTGCATCCACTTTTTGAAATAGGGGATGACGACAGACGCTTGTGTCTGCTGCAGCATGATTTCAGAGATCCAGACAGCATAGGGGGAGGGGCTCTCCCTCCAGGGCAAGGGACGGCGCATACGCAAAAACCACTCCTTCAGCCCGTCCACATCAAAAAAAGGCATCTTTTTCCCATCCATTCGGCACATTTTTCCCAAGGAAGATAAGCAGAAAGCGCCAATTTGGCAAGGAGCGAGGCGGTAACGAAGAGGAAAAGACCAAAACTTCTTTCTTTCGCGCCCGTGTGCGTGCCCGATCCCTCTTCTTTTCCCAGAGTTTGGCACGCTAAGTGCATATATCTATAGCACCCGCATATGGAAAATAATTTTTTAGAGATCCATGAAGAGCTGAAGCGCTCGATGCAGAAGGAGATCACCCTCATGAGGGATCTTCTTGCCAACATGCATCAGGAGGAGCTCTCCTTGCTCATGCACGACCGTACCTCCTGGAATAAGATCATGGAGGAGCGGGCAAAGATTGTCCAAAATTTAGGTCCTTGGAGGTCTAAGCGCACGGAGGCAACAGACAAGCTCATCCAGCATCGCGATAAAGAGAAGAAAAAAACGCCCCAGTTAGAAGAGCTATTGCCACCGGAACAGCAGAGCAGCTGTGAGATTCTTTCTTTGCGCGACCAGCTGATGGCGCTGACAGAGCGGATGAACTCTCAAAATTGTCGCAACGAGACCCTCTACAAGCAGGTGGAAAACAAACTGGTCGACCTTCCCTTTCCAAATTATAGGGAGCGCGCACCAAACCCATCCCTAGTACCAGTTCCGAGAAAGAAGCGCTCATCGGTGATTACTTTTTAGTGGTTTAACGTACAAGCCTGGAAAGAGTCAAATCTAGAAAATCTTTTCCACGGTATACCGCCTTTATCTCCTCACGCTCTCGTC
>JBIOJU010000037.1:0-9056 GCA_044451165.1 Chlamydiales bacterium
CAGGCATCGAGCTTCTCTTTATCAAACTTGCGGAAATCTTTCTCTTGCACGCGCCAGCCGACATTTTCAATGCCATGCTCAAGGAATTTCGCCTCGATGCGGAACTTCTCATCTTCATGGACAACCCCCTCCTCTCTGACGGGATGTTCAATGACAGTGATGTTCTCATGGTAGATGCAGCCAAAGCGCAGGCGGTCAAAGTAGACCTTTCCACTTGCAGGATAGTAGCAGTGAATGGGGTGGGTGACCTTGTCGAGGTTCAAGCGCATGAGCATGGAGCCCAATCCTAGGCAGTGATCTCCATGAAAGTGGCTGATGAAGATGCGTGTGACACAAGTCGGAGCGACATTTGCAAAAATAAACTGCCTCTGCGTGCCCTCGCCGGGATCAAAAAGCAGTCCTTCTTCATTCCAACGCACGAGATAAGCCCCATGGTTGCGGGTGCGGGTGGGCTGCTGGCTGGAGCAGCCTAAGATGATTAAATCTCGTACGCTCATCCTACCTCCTGTCTCTTGAAAAAGGGTAGGCGGCCGAGCGCAAGGCCGACTAATCCTCCCACAATGTGCGCCGTATTGGCGATATTTGCAGAGAGGGTTGTGGAAGAGAAGAGCTGCATGGCAAACGAGAAAAGTTCGAGTCCAAACATCGCAATCACAAAGATCAACACGAAAAAGGCGGTGGTCTTTTGTAGAGGATAACCTTCCCATGGGGCGACTTTTTGCCTCATCCAGATAAACCCGGCCATCCCCACGACGACTCCGGAAAAGCCTAAGAAGAAGGGGCCTCCCATGAGATACTGACACACATTGGAGACGATGGCTGTAAGAACGATAAGGGTCAGCATGCGTACCCATCCGGTGCGCTCTTCAATCTGCCTTCCCAAAATCCAGAGCCAGGCCATATTGAACAGAATATGCAAAAACCCACGGTGCATGAAAATAGGGGTGATGAGTCGCCACGCCTCTCCCTGGCGAATCTTCTCGAACATGGGAGCTGGATTTTCTTTTCCTGCTTTCAGGCTGAGAAAAAGATCATAGGCCCCCTTCCACGAAGGGATCGCTTCTGCCGCATGGATGCGTGTAAGATCTTCGGGGGGAAGCGACTTTAGATCTTTAAGATCGTTCAGATCTTGAATAGGAATCTCTCTTAAAACATTTGCAAGTACTTGGTAAGCGTAGGGATAATCAAAGATCATCAGCTGCTCAAGCGGTGTAAATCCCATCTCTACCGAAAGGGGTCCCTGCTGTTCGGCAATTTTCACCTCTTGCGTGCCATTCCAGAAAAAGAGAAACACGCACAAAATGAGCATGAGGTTGGTGAGCGTGAATGTAAACTTTCCAGGCGGACGTATCGCCACCTTTAGGCGAAATTTTTTTCTCTCTTCTGGAATGTCTTGGGAAAGGTCTGGCGTGATCGGATGAGCCGTGAGAGCCGCCTCTTCCTGCAGAAGAAACTCTTGAGGTGATGTTTTAAACCGCTCGTACCAGTCTTTGGCTTTTTCAAAATTATCTTCATCCTCGACCCAGACGCGGACGGCGTGTTTATTTGTCTCCTTATCGACAAATGCTTCGTAGTAGCAGCGGATCTCCACTTTTTTTGCGAGAAAGGTACAGAAAAGGTGTGCTTCTTTTTCTTCGGCAAATAGGCCAATTAGACGCATGTCCCTCTCTCTTCTCTCACAATCTTTTTCAAAATCTCTGAGGTTGAAAGTCCGGGGACAAGAGAGACGATATGCAGACGTCCGCCGTGCTGCTTTACGGTCTCTGCTTCGATGCAATTTTCTCCATACTCGGCACCATTGACATGCACGTCAGGCTTAATCTTAGTTAGTAATGCGCGCGGATCGGTCTCTTCAAACGAGGTAACATAGTCCACAAAGCTGAGTGCTGCCACCATGCGCAAGCGACCGTCGAGCGGGATGATCGGCCGAGTGGGGCTCTTGTACTGTTTGATCGAGGCGTCGCTGTTGAGGGCAACGATAAGCAGATCGGCTTGCTGAGATGCTTGATAGAGAATCTCCAGGTGCCCAGCATGCAAAAGATCAAAAGATCCATTCAATGTTGCAATGCGCTTTCCACTTTTTTTCAGCGCAGCACACCGCTTCTCAAGATCTTTTGGAGCAATGAGCTTCTTTTGGAAGAAGATTTCAAACGACTCAGTTTGGAAAGGCAACACGGAAGACCTCATCGTAATGCTTTACAAAATGAACCTTTAACCCTTTTTTGAGATATTTGGGTAGTTCATCGTAGTCGCGCTGGTTATCCTTGGGGAAGACGAGCACTTTGACTTTTGATCTGCGTGCGGCAATCAGCTTCTCTTTTAACCCTCCGATTCCGAGGACTTTGCCCGTCAAGGTGATCTCACCCGTCATGCCTAAATTCTCAAGAACAGGCTTGTTTTTAAGGAGAGAAACGAGGGAGGTGACCATCGTGATACCCGCTGACGGGCCATCTTTTGGTGTGGCTCCTTCCGGAATGTGCACATGTACCTGGCTTTTTTCAAAAAAGCCAAGGCCAGGTGCGTACTTCTCTTTTTTGCTCTGCAGATAAGACCAGGCAATTTGAGAGGATTCTTTCATCACATCTCCCGCCTGTCCTGTGAGCTTCATCTCTGTCTTGTCACCTGGCACTTTGATTGTCTCCACATACAGCGTTGCGCCGCCATGCGAGGTCCATGCAAGACCCATGCACACTCCAGCGGGCGTGTTGTCGTAAAAACGATCGGAAGTAAAGATCGGCTTTCCTAAATACTCTTTAAGATTGGTCTCTGTGATCGGATATTGTTTACTTGCCTCATCCACATTCGGCGCTCGTTTTTTTTGCTGTTCTTTTACAATTTTAACCGCCACTTTACGCAAGATCTTTTTGATATTGTTTTCTAAACTGCGCACACCCGACTCGCGCGCGTAGCCATTGATGATCTGTTTGATCGCTCCTAGAGAAAATTCCACATCGGTTGCTTTGAGACCCATCGATTTACGGTTGCGCGGAAGCAGATATTTTTTTGCAATTTCGACTTTTTCTTCCAAGATGTACCCAGAGAGCCTAAGCACATCCATACGATCGCGCAGAGGCTCTGGAATCGTATCCAGAACATTGGCAGTCACGATAAAAAGCACGTTGGAAAGGTCGCACCGCACGTCGAGGTAGTGGTCTAAAAAATCTTTGTTCTGCTCAGGATCCAACACCTCTAAAAGTGCGGAAGCAGGATCCCCATGATAGCTCGAGCCCATCTTATCAACCTCGTCGAGCATGATGATCGGATTCATCGCCTGAGAAAATTTGAGCGCCTGGATAAGCTTTCCGGGCATCGCACCGATATAGGTACGTCTGTGCCCTTTGATCTCAGCCTCATCGCGCATACCGCCTACAGAAAAGCGATAAAACTGACGATTGAGTGCGCGGGCAATGCTTTTTCCAATGCTCGTCTTTCCCACTCCTGGAGGTCCAACGAGGCCGATGATGCTCCCCTTGACTCCTCCGCTGAGTTTTCCAACGCTAATGAATTCCAAAATGCGCTCTTTGATGTCGCTGAGTCCGTAATGGTCCTCTTCGAGCGCCTTCTTGGCAATTTTTAGGTCGTGGCACTCCTGGCTATATATTCCCCAAGGGACAATGGTCAACCAATCTAGATAATTGCGACAGACAGCATATTCTGCGGATTGGACTTCGAGAACATTCAACTTTTCCAGTTCGTCATTGATCACGCTCATCACATCAGAAGGAACCTGCCTTTTCTTAAGACGTGTTTGAAACTTTTCAACGTCAACCGTCTTGTCATCCTTTTCGAGTCCTAGCTCTTTTTTGATGGTTTTCAGCTGCTCGCGCAGGAAGAATTCTCGTTGAGTTTTGGAGATCGTCGCTTCAATCTTCTGATTAATGCTGTTTTGCAGTTTTGATAGATCGAGCTCTTTTTTCAAGAGAACAAGAGCCTTATCGATCCTGCCCTGTAGATCGTAGGTCTCCAAAACATCTTGCAGCTCTTCGCGTGTCGCGGTGGTGAGTGCAACAGCAAAATCGGCCAATTTGCCCGGTTCTGTGAAATCAGAGTGGCCCAAAAAGATCTGAAGCTCCTCTTTGAAAAGAGGATTCAGTTTGAGAAGCTCTTTGATCGTGGTGATGATGCTGATCGAGTAGGCTTTGAGCTCTTTCGAGAGCTTGCCATGGATGTCTTCATGGTAGTTGATCTGAGCGCGCAAATATTTACCACCTTGAATGGGAGATTTGATGCTGATCCGCTTTTCCATGTTCAGGACTACTTGTGCACCTCCCTGTTCCATCGGAATAATCCGCAGAATGCGTGCCAGAACGCCCACCGGATGCAGATCTTCAAAGCCGATCTTGTAGATATTTACTTCCTCTTTTTTTGTAAGAAAGAGGCCCATGCACTTGTGCGAAGATTTTGCGATGATTTTTAAAACTTCGTAGTAACTTCCCGTTTCGATGACAAGAGGAGCTGCCATGCCCGGAAAAAAAGGGCGCCTTGTGAGCGGAATGATAAAAGCCTGATGAGGAAATTCTCCCTCCGTCTTCTCCTTCTGCTCATTCTCCTTGAGCGACTCCTTGACTGTTTCTATTAGCTCATCTTCAGCAAGAAACTCTTCGTTTTTATCTTCGTATTCCAAAATATTTTGCTCCTAATTGAAGAACTCCTTCCTAAAGGAAGGAGATTCTCCGACGGTAAGGATTTTGACCTAAAAGATAGCTTGTCTAACCCGGCCCTAAAGGACCGGATTGCGACAAGCGTTCCGTTCAAACTATAAAAATCTAACAGCTTACATTTAATCTCGCAAAGGTTACTTGCGTCATGGTATTCTCCCTGGGATGACAGCATTATTGATTGAAACTAGCACACAAGACGCGGCCATCGCCCTCCTGGAAAAAAAAGATTTACTGACCCATGTGCCCCTACCGGGAAATAAGGAGCTTTCTAAACTTCTTATTCCTGGGATTCAGCAACTTTTACGGACAGGCAAGAAGCTGGATTATATTGCAGTAGGTATCGGACCCGGGTCCTACACCGGCACGCGCGTGGGTGTAACGGTGGCACAGACTCTCAGTTTTGCACTCAAAATCCCCTTGATTGGCTTTCCCTCTGCTCTTGTAAAGGAGCAAGATCTTGCCCCTGCTGCAGCGTATGCTTTCGCGAAGTGGGAGAAGAAAGAATTTGAGCCCATCGAACTAGTCTACGAACAGAGAAGAAGTGATGAACGATGAATGATGGGTGCTGAGCAAAAGAGAGAAAGAGTTTTCTCCTTTTCCCATTTTGGATTTTCTTTCTGCAGTTCATCACTCCTCATTCATCGTTCATCACTTTCCTTCTTCTCTCCCATGTTTTTGTTGCTGAATATGCTTCCTCTGCTGTACGATGAGAAGCGTTAACATTTTTTTAAAAGGATTAGGATCGATATACATGACCAGCGTAAAACTTCGTCCAGGCGAACCACTCGATAAAGCCCTTCGCGCTCTCAAGAAAAAGCTTGATAAAGAAGGCGTCATGAAGGCCGCAAAAGCTCACCGTTTTTATGACAAACCCTCTGTCAAAAGCCGAGCGAAATCCAAAGCTGCTCTGAAGTACAAGAAGGTAAGACCCTTCTCTCACAGACCTCCTCAACAGCAGATGCAACCACAGTATTAATTAGCAGTCGGCTCCGCGGATTGCTAAAAAATAGCGCGTTGTGCTAACATTCACCACTTATGACAGATTTCTATCAAACATTGGGCATTGCTCGCGGTGCCACTCAGGATGAGATCAAAAAGGCGTATCGCAAAAACGCAATCAAATACCATCCGGATAAAAATCCAGGGGACTCCAAGGCAGAAGCCAAATTCAAAGAAATTTCCGAAGCCTACGAAGTGCTCAGCGATGAAAAGAAACGGCAGATGTACGATCAATTTGGCGCCGATGCTGTAAGAGGCGGAGCAGGCATGGGTGGTGGAGGCGGCGGCCATGGTGGCTTTTCATCCATGGAAGAAGCTCTACGCACTTTTATGGGCGCGTTTGGCGGTGGAGGCGGCGGTGGAGGTTCTGGCGGCATCTTTGAATCGATGTTTGGTTTTGAATCTGAGGGATCTCAAGGCGGCCGTCCAGGCGCGAGCAAAAAAATGAACCTCACCCTCTCTTTCGAAGAGGCTGTACGCGGCCTTGAAAAAGAGGTTGCTCTCAATACATTTCAAACATGCGGTAGCTGTTCCGGCACGGGCGCCCGGTCTTCAAGTAGCATCAAAAAATGCGTGCGCTGCCATGGAACAGGACAGATGCACCAGACACGCGGTTTTTTCAGCATGGCTACAACCTGTCCTCAATGTTATGGCAGAGGCGAAGTGATCACTGAACCGTGTCCTTCTTGTGAAGGCGAAGGGCGTGTCAAAGAGAAGCAGAGAGTGACCCTCAAAATTCCTCCTGGCGTCGACAACGGCATGCGCCTACGCATGGGTGGTTATGGTGATGCCGGCGAAGGCGGAGGCCCTCCGGGAGATCTCTACGTCTTTATCACTGTTGCACCCCATGAGGTGTTTGAACGTCAGGGTGATGATGTCTTGCTCGAACTGCCTATCAGTTTTGCTGAGGCTGCCCTTGGCTGTAAAAAGGAGATCCCCTCTCCTTTGGGCAAATCTTGTCGTATCACGATTCCAGAAGGAACGCAATCAGGCAAGACGCTCCGCATTCGAGGCGAAGGGGTACCAAACGTCCACGGTCAAGGACATGGTGATCTTCTTGCACAAATTGTTGTTGAAACGCCTGTTCGTCTTTCTGATAAACAGAAACAACTGCTCGAAGATTTTGCCGAGCTCGAAAAGGAGAACAACTCTCCACGCAAGCAGAGCTTTCTCGGCAAAGTGAAAGGCTTCTTTACGGGATAGTGAAGAAGGTAAGCGATGAACGCTAAGTGATGAATGCTGAACGTAAAAGAAAAAGCGTTCTCTTCTTGGGCGTCAGTATTACCGATTTAGTCTCGTTCCGGATTTCTTTCTTCAGCTCATCACTCATCACTTAGCGTTCATCACTTCTTCCTCTTCTGTTCATCACTTCCCTTCTTTGGGATATAGGTATACTGTCAAAAAGGCTCCGAGGATCACCAACGTGAAACCCACAAGCGCCACTAGGCTCGGGATGCTGTCCCAAAGCCACCAGTCGAAGAGCATCGCAAACACAACGCTGAAGTAAAATGAGGGGCTGATCAAGCGCGCGGGCGCATGTCTCACTGCAAGTGTGAACAAGATCTGATAAATAAAGCCAAAGACGCCGAGGGTGGAGAGAATGGCAATTTTTTGCAGATCTAAAGTGGTGAAATTTGCCTTAAAGTCTGTAAGCGCAAACAGGAGCGCGACACTCGTTCCAATAAAAAAATAGTAAAAAAGTGTTCTTTGCATCGGCTCGGTGTAATGGGCAAATCTGAGTGCAACTGTTGCAATGGAACCAGTGATTCCAGCCGCAACGGCATAAAACGCTGCGATATGAAAAATCGTGTCACCAGGTCCAAGAACAAGAGCGATGCCCAGGAAGCCGGTACCGATTCCCCAAAAAATTTGATGCGGAATGGGAATGCGTCTCCAAACATAAGCTACAAGGGGCACAAAGATCGGCATCGTATTGTAAAGCAGTGTCGTGTCTGCAAGAGATAAAAACCTGAGCGAGTAGAAGTAAAGAAATAGTGTTGTCAGTCCAGCAGCTCCTCGTATGAGATGGGTCTTCCACTCGCTGGTTTTAAGCTGTTCTTTCCATGAGGATTTTCTGGACCATTCGATCCAGACGCAGAGGAGAAGAAGTGAGACAAGCATACGCGCGAGGAGCACTATCTCTGTTGAAAAAAGATTGGAGCTGTATTTTACAATCGCGCCACTTGCTGCTGAAAATAGAGAGGCGATCCAGGCGCATGTGAGGGCAGAAGCAAGCTGCGTCTTTGGTTTTAACATATCTTTTAAGATGACAGAGAAAAAATGTTTTCTCTATAAAAAAATCTAAACCTTACATTTTGCGGATCGGTGCTGTGCGGCCACTCAAAGCAAAAACGGTTCCAATTCTCGGCATAAAATGGGAGCAGCTAAGCGATAAAATCGCACGGGCTTATCTTCTTCTGGGAAGATTTGAAGAGATTTTACACAGTGTTCCCTCCCCCGAAAAGGTCTTTTCGATTCTAATCAAAGAGGAGTCGTTCCACTCGTTGCGCTCTCAACATCTCTCGATCTCCTTCCGCAAATATTTGGTATTAGATTCTCTTGGAAAGAAGACAAAGTCGAGCCGCAAAATTGAAAATTATGAAGATGCACTTCGTCATCTTCTACGTCAGAAGAAACAGAAGATAAGCCTTGCCTTAATCCTCAATCTTCACGCTCGTCTCTGCCACGGGACAACACCATACAAAAAGGAGGTAGGCAAGCTACGAAAAAGACAAAATTGGATCGGTCCAGCAGGATGTGCGATTGATGAGGCGTACCACCTTCCTCCCCCACCTCAAGATGTGCCAAAGCTCATGCAAAATCTGATTCGGTATTGGCAGAGAACGGATCAAGAGAAACTTGTGCAATTTGCAATCTCCTTTGCTCAACTTCTCGTCATCCACCCATTTACAGATGGGAACGGGCGAGTAGGACGCATGCTTCTCCCTCTTTTTTTGTTCCACAAAAAACTGCTCTCGCATCCGCTCTTTTTTCTAAGTCGGTATTTTTTTCTGAAGCGTGTCAGTTATTTTAGAAAGCTCAATGAGATCTCACGGGAGAATGATTGGGAGGGATGGATCTCCTTTTTTCTCACTGGGGTCATCGAAGAGGGAGTACGAAATTGCAAAAAGGCCGAAAAAATACACAGGCTCTTTGCAGAGTTGAAAAACGCTTTGCAAAAAACGGGCGACAAGAAACGGGTAGAGGCTGCTCTTCTTTTTCTATTTCAAAACCCCATATTTGAAGAACAAAAACTTCCGAGTTCTCTACTTCACAAATTGGAAAAACAGGGATTCGTCAAAAGAATTCATCTGGAAAAAGAGAAGAGGTGGATCTTTCCACCTCTTCTTCAATGTTTAAAAACTTAGCAGGTGCCGCAGCCTGTACCCATCGTAC
>JBIOJU010000038.1:0-9015 GCA_044451165.1 Chlamydiales bacterium
AGTGATGACGTTGAGGGGGATGAGTGCTGCACGGAAGAGTGAAGAGGAAGAAAGCTGACAAACTGTAGCGCATCGTTCATCACGGCTTTGTTGCACAATTCAATTTTCACCACCGAGCACTCCGAGAACACCGAGGGGAAGAGAAATAGAGAGAGTCTTGTTTTTTCTTCTTTCCCATCTGGTTGTCCCGCTGTCCTGTTATTATTTTCCTTTCGGTGTGCTCGGTGTTTATTTTTTCCGATTTATGCAACAACGCCGTTCATCACTATTGTTCTTCTGAATTTGACTTATCTTTTCTGACCAAGTAATCTGATTTTTCATTACTTGCTTGGAGAAGTTTTATGCTGCTACGTTTCCGTGCTTGTCTGCTTGCCTTATCGTGCACACTTCTCTATTCAACCTTGGCACATTGCAGACACGGCTTGCGCATCACTTCCCACCCTGAAGCTCTAGCAGAAAAAGGTCCCTGGTTCACAGGGCCTCTTCTCACACCTGCCGCGCACGTGGTTCCTCCAGGTTATATCAACTTAGAGCCCTATTTATTTGTGGATGAGACGTATGGCAGCTACGACTCCGAGTGGCATTCGCATTCTACAGCTAAAACTTTCTCGCTCAATCCGCAACTTTTTTTCCAGATCGGCGTCGTGAAAAATGTCGATTTTCAAATCTCGCCACAAATGTTTTATACTCGGAAACAAGGAGAATCCTCGACCCAGTTTGGCGATTTGCCGATCGTGTTTGGTTTTCAACTGCTCCAAGACAAACCTGGCTACTGGTGGCCTGCCATTAGACTGATTGTGCGAGAGAGCTTTCCAACGGGCAAGTTTCAGAAATTAAATGCTCATAAAAATGGAACAGATGGAGTGGGATCTGGCGCCTTTTCTACCGATGTGGGGCTTGTCATGTCACGGCTTTTCCATACAGGAGGTGCGCATTATCTTAACACCCGCATCGCCTTCATTTATAATGCCCTCTCCAACACACACGTGAAGGGGTTCAACACTTACGGCGGAGGTTTTGGGACAAGTGGTACAGTTCATCCTGGAAATAGTATGGTCTCTCTCCTCGGGCTGGAATTTACGCTTGCGCTCAACTGGGCGCTTGCTCTCGATGTCGCCAATACCTATGTGAATAAAACAACATTTTCTGGAAAACGCGGGGTCACATCAGCAGGTGTTCCGGCAGCTGTGGGAGGCCCCTCTTCAAGCCAGTGGAGTCTTGCTCCTGCCATCGAATACAACTTTAATGAGTCCTTGGGCATCATCGCGGGTGCCTGGTTTACAGTCGCCGGAAGAAATAGCGCGCAATTTGCAAGCGGCGTGATTGCTGTCAACTTGTACACCAGTTATAAAAAAGCAAAAAGCAAATGAAGCGACTTCTTGCGCTTTTTTTACTTCTTCCCATTTTAGCAAGAGGCGAGGAGTATCCTGCTCCGACAACCGCAAATGAGGTTGAAGAATTCTGGTCTACTGGTACGTTACTTTCCCCTTTTGCCTATGTAACCCCAAAAGGATACATCGATGTTGAACCGATGCTTTTCGTCACTCGTACGAACGGCAGGTACGATCGGAACTGGCGGGCGCAAGACGCACCAAAGGCTGTCAATGTAAATGCCCTACTCGTCGTGCAGATTGGAATCACCGATCGGATCGACTTTCAAATCATTCCCGATGCATTTTACAATCATATTCAGGGAACATCCTCCACAAATTTTGGAGATCTTCCTCTAGGGTTTGATTTTCAACTGCTCAGCGAAAAAAAAGGAGAGTGGTGGCCTGCGATTAAATTTTCTATCATCGAAATTTTCCCCACAGGAAAATACCAGCGGCTCGACCCCAAAAAAAATGGGACCGATGTAACAGGGCTGGGGGCGTATGCTACGGTGCCTTTTCTCGTATTTTCAAAGCGTGTTAACTTGCCAAAACCTTATTCGCTCAACACCTATTTTACGCTCGAGTATCTCTTTGCCCCTCCAGTGCATGTTAGAGGCTATAATACCTATGGAGGCGGGTTCGGAACACGCGGGACGGTACGTCCTGGAAATATTTTCACAGCAATTCTTAGCGGCGAACTTAATTTAACAAAAAATTGGGTGCTTGTGCTCGATATCCAGAATATCTACGGCAATAAATCCAGCTTTTCAGGAAAGCATGGCAAAAATGCAGATGGTACGCGCGCAAGTGTAGGGGCCCCCTCTTTTAACGAGCTTACGCTCGCGCCCGCCATCGAATACAATTTCAGCGCAAAGTGGGGCGTCATCGCAGGTGCATGGTTTGCCATTGCGGGCCGAAATACAGAACGGTTTGCAGGAGGCACAATTGCCATCAACTGGTACCTGAACATAAAACAAAATTAATGCATCATGTTGTAGTTGAGGTGGTTCATAATCCAGATTGAGAAGGCGATGATTGTAATGATGATTGAAATTGTGGTGATAAAAACCCCCAAATTCCAGCGCGCTTCTTTTGCCGCTGAAAGATGTAGAAAGCAGACTGCTTGAACAATGGCCTGCAGCACGGCCAAAATCAAAATCACAAGCACGGAGATGTTAGTTTCGAGGTGAAAAAAAGCGGGGTAAGTGGCAATGAAAAATGTTCCAAGTGTCAATATAAGCGATGCCACAAGCCCAAAGACGCGCAAAAATAGTGGTCTTATGTGCATCCTATGACACGCTCCCCATTCCGTAAACAACCGTGAATATAAAGATCCACACGACGTCGAGGAAGTGCCAAAAAAAAGCCATGCGGAGAATTCTTGACATGCTCTGCTTTGAAAAAGGACGGAGTAGAATGCGCAACATGGCGGTGAGCATCCACAATAATCCTATGGAAATGTGGAGTCCGTGTGTTCCAACCAGAGTAAAAAATGAGGAGAGAAAGGCACTTCTCTTCCAGCCCGCCCCCTGTGCAATAAAATCGGAAAATTCTGAGAGCTCCATGATAAGGAAAGAGGAGCCTAATGCAAAGGTCACTCCGTACCAGAGAATTGCTAGACTCTTTTGCTTTTGATAGACAGAAAGCGTACCGAGTGCACAAGTAAAGCTGCTGGTGAGCAAGATCAGTGTTTCGCCCAGTGCAAAGGGCATACGAAAGAGATCGCGTGAAGTAGGACCATCGAAGGTACTATCTTGTAAAACGATGTAGGTAGCAAAAAGCACCCCAAAAATCACAAGGTCGGTCATCAAATAGACCCAAAATCCGAAAATTTTTGTGTCTTTTTCGATAGTGTCGATAATATTCATCTAAAGTCTTTTCATTCTTTTTTCTATGCGGGCAACTTCTGCTCCGGGGAGCACATATTCCATCTCTTCGTCGAACGACAGTTTAATAATACAAGCAATCACGCAAACAAGACTAAACGCGACCAACCAATAAATATGCCAAACAACTGCAAATCCAAATAAAAACGCAAAGCCGGAAATGTAAATTCCCATTGGGGTGTGCTTTGGCAGTTCAATATCTTCATATTTTTGCGGTTTCTCGATTTCTTTTTTCACATCCTCATATGCATCGCGGCTTGTGATAGTGGGTATCAGAGCAAAATTATAGAAAGGAGGGGGCGAAGATGTGGTCCATTCTAGTGTTCTTCCGTTCCATGGATCGCCCGTTGTGTCTAGGTTCTTCTTTCTATTTTTAATGCTTACAATGAGTTGGAAGATTTGTGTGATCACACCGCAGGAAATCAACACAAATCCAAGATTTGCGGTGATGAATAAAGGCTGCCAGCCCGTTGAAGATGCATAGTGGTCGAGCCGCCGTGTAGCTCCCATGAACCCCAAAAGATAAAGCGGGATAAAAGAGACAAAAAACCCGCTGAACCAGAACCAGAATGCGCGTTTTCCGAGTCTCTCATCCAGCTTAAATCCCATAATTTTAGGAAACCAGTAGGTGGTGCCAGCAAAAATTCCAAAAAGCGCGACTCCGATAATCATTGTGTGGAAGTGAGCGATGAGGAAGAGACTGTTGTGCACTTGATAATCTGCTGGAGGTGTTGCGAGGAGCACGCCGGCCATTCCTCCGATCATAAATGTGCATACAAAGCCGATGAACCAGTACATGGGTGAAGCAAAAACCACCCTTCCTTGAAACATCGTGAAAATCCAGTTAAATACTTGGACACCTGATGGTATCGCAATCAGCATCGTCACGATGCCGAAGAAGGAGTTGACGTCCGCGCCGGCGCCCATCGTAAAAAAATGGTGGAGCCAAACGAGGTATGAAAAAAAGGTGATGGAAAGGAGTGCACATACCATAGAGGTGTATCCGAAAATTTTTTGATGGGAAAAGGTTGTGACGATCTCTGAAAACATTCCAAAAGCAGGGAGCACCAAAATATACACTTCGGGATGACCCCACATCCAGATGAGATTAAAGTACATCATCTGGTTTGCGCCAAATCCGGTGCCGAAGAAGTGCATATCGAGTATCCGGTCGAGCCAGAGAAGGAGTGTCGTTGCAGTCAGCACTGGAAATGCTGAGATAATTAACACCATCCCACAGAGAGAAGCCCAGACGAATAGCGGCATTTTCATCAAGGTCATGCCCGGTGCTCTTTTTTTGATAATCGTCACAAAAAAATTGATCCCTGCAAGAAGACTGCCAAGTCCTGAGAGTTGCAGACTCCAGATGAGATAATCTACTCCTGTGCCGGGGTTAAATTCCGGCTCAGAAAGAGGGGGAATTGCGATCCATCCGGTATTTGCAAAATCTCCACCAATCACAAAAAAGAGATTGATGAGTAATCCACCTGCAACTGTAAGCCAGAAACCCAGTGAATTTAAAAAAGGAAATGCGAGATCGCGCGCCCCAATTTGCAAGGGCACGATCCAGTTCATGAGCCCAAAAAAGAATCCCATCGTCACGAAAAACACCATGATGTCACCGTGCGAAGTAAATATCTGCTGAAAATGGTCTGGGCTAAGATATCCGCTCGCATCAGAGGCGATCGCCTGCTGCAGCCATAACATGCCAGCGTCTATAAGCCCGCGAAAGAACATAAGCGCCGCAAATACCATGTACATTGTGCCAATTTTTTTGGGGTCGGTTGAGGTCAGCCACTCTTGCCAGAGCCAGCGCCAGCGCTCTGTTTTTGTTAGAATAATTGCTGTGGTAATTCCTATGAGCGCCATGGAGAGGGTTGCACCTATCGTGTACCAGTGGTGAGGGAGTGCATCTGAAGTCAGCCTGCCAATGAAGAAAGAGGATACATTCATTCGTGATGCTCGCTTGCGGGGTGCATATATTGCATGACAATCTTATCGAAGAGATTATTTTCTACATATGAGTAGAGGGTAACTGGAAGGTTGAGTGAGGGTGTAACAAGAGCTTTATATGTTTGGTCGGTGAGTTGCTGGGGAGCTTGTTTTACCTCATGTATCCACGCATCAAAATCTGATTGAGAGGTAGATTTTGCAACAAAGGTCATGTCAGCCAGTCCCTTGCCATTGATTTCCGCAGCTCTTCCTCGGTATACGCCTGGCTGGTCTGCCATGATATGAAGGGTAGTGGCCATTCCCGTCATAGCATAGATTTGCCCGCTCAGTTCAGGCAGCCAAAATGAGTTCATCGGCGAACCATCTGCTGTCAGCTTTAAATGGATTGGAGTTCGAGCGGGAAATTGGACAAAATTTAGCGTAGCAATTCCCTGTTCTGGATAGATGAACAGCCATTTCCAATCGAGAGCTACCACTTGTATTGTTAACGGTGTGACTTCGCTTTCGAGGGGTTTATAGGGATCTAGCTCATGTGTTGCCTTCCAGGTAACGAGCGCCATCACTAGAACGATCACAGCAGGAATAATCCAGGGGATGAATTCTAAAGAGCGCTGCTGAGGTTTCCTGGGAGCATCTGCTTTTGCGTTATTTTTAGCGCGAGACCTTTGTATGGCAGCAAACAAGAAAATGTAAGTCGGAACGATGATGATCAGCATGAGGAGAATGTTTGTGATGATCAACTTTAATTGGCCATGCGCCACCACACCTTTGGGATGTGTGACTAAAGCATTCTCACTGCTCAATACGAAAAAAATGGCTATGAAAGCAGCCACGACTGCAAGCGCAATGATCGAAAATATGATTCTTTTGCGAAGCATAAAAATATCTATAACACGCTTGCGTAATTAATAAGAAAAGGTTCCCGAGATCGAGAGACCCTGAATGCTCATATCACCCTGAGAGCTTAGAAAATAGGGATTGGACGCGCTGTTAAAATGAAAAAGCTGGTTTTGGGAGAAGAAAAGGTGCATCTCACATCCTGCTTGCAGAAGAAGATGGTACCGATGGCCAAAGATGGGTCTCTCCCATTGGACTCCCGCTTCTATGTCTAAAATCGGTTTACCCATTGGAAATTTATCAAACAGATTGCTGCTCTTCTCTTCTTTGAAGGAAACTTTTTCAGATTCATGTACATAGACAGATCCATAGAGGAGCGCGGCGGCAAGTTTTGAGTAGAGACCAAAGCCTCCTTTGATTTTCCATGCAAAATCGCTGCCCACGCGCACTCCCGGTGCCAAGAATTTGTTCTTCATGCTGACATAATCTTCACCCTCCGGGAAGAGATTACCTCCAATGTAGTAGAGAAGATATTTCTGCCTTATAATAGCATAGCGCATCCCAATGTGCGGTCGCATCGTAAGAGATCTTCCCAAAAAAAAGGCGCGCCCGAGCTCCATGTCGACAAGTCCTAAGTGGAGCCTCCAATGCGCCTCTACTGCATCTACAAACCCGTTGGGGGTGTCAGAAGGGAGTATCCATTGCGGCGTGAGATGACCCTGCGCGTGGACAGGTGCTCGCGCATGGAGATGTGTGAGATTAAAAGCAAAATCCCATCCGTCATGAGGAAGATAAATTCCCACTCCCAATTTGAAGCCATTATCGGGAAGGATTTTTGGGTTTAAAAATTTACTCTTTCTACCATCACTTTGAATCGCGTACGCAAGATCATCTACATCGGTCCAAAGATAGAGATACCCAGCTGTGACTGATGCCTCCCAGCTATCACGCAAGAGGGGTCTTGCCTCACGACCTATCCAACTAAAATCCTCTTCGATTTTTTGATCGGGTTTTTCAAACTTCTCCTCAGACTTAGTTTGTGCAATACTACTTTCGGAAAAATTTAGAATATCTGTCTCAGACTTTTTCTGAATCTCAATCGCAGTTTTAGTGGGATAGGTTCTAAAGTTTAAAACCAGGCAAAAGAGGATGCCGCCGAGGGCAACCAGTAGTAAGCATATAGAGCGCATTTGCCCATTTTCTGTACGCGCAGGAATTATCCACAAGCCCTTCTTGAAAAAACAAATAAGAAAAAGAGAAAGAGAAGAAGCACGATCGGCTTCGCCGGATCGGGTAGGAGGTGGGGGAAACCCCACCTCCTACCCGATCTTCTTTTCTTTCTTAGGTTTTGAAGATGATGGTTTTTTCGCGGTCGGTGAGCGGACGGAAGCTGCCGAGAGGAAGAGGGCCTAGGATGAGTCCTCCGATCCGCACGCGTTCGAGTGAGAGGATGGTAAGGCCTGCTTTTTCGACGAGATAGCGCACCTCTCGTTTTTTCCCCTCCATCACGACGACCTTGACAGTGCCCCGTCTTACTTTTGTCACACGAACAGGTTTTACCCAAGTCTCTTCTACCTCAGTCCCACGGGAGATGGTGACAAGATGTTCATGAGAAATTTCTTCATGTACTTTGACCAGATACTCTTTCTGGATATGGGCGGATGGGTGAATAACCTTTTGTGCAAAATGGCCATCGTTTGTCATGAGGAGGAGGCCTGTCGTGTCTCGATCGAGACGCCCGATTGAAAAGAGACGTTCGGGCAGAGGTTCAAAAAGGTCGATCACCAGTTTTTTGGTACCCACAGGCTTATTAGAGCAGATGTAACCGGTGGGCTTATTGAGCATATAATAGACTTTTTTTTCCTCGCCCGACACAAGCTTGCCATTCACTTGTATCTGATCGTTCTCCCACGAGACCATTGTCTGTGGAACGAGGACGATTTTTCCGTTGACGGTGACATTGCCGTCGAAAATGAGCTGCTCAGAGGCGCGCCTTGAAGCGATACCCGCTGCGGCAAGAGCTTTACTGAGACGTTTTTTAGGTTCTTTGTTCATAATATTACGAAGCTGCGTGTAAAAGTTTTGCCACTGTACGAAGTGTAGGATTTGCGCCTTTGGATAGGCTGTGATAAACGGTTGAAGAGGGAATTTTACCCTTTTTGGCCAAGGCAGATTTTTTAGTTGCAATCAAGTATCCCTCTAAAATTTCCAAGGCTGTTTCAACATCATCTTCTTTGAGAGATTCAAAAAAAGCAGAAGCTATAAGGTTATAATCGGAAAGTTCCTCTTTAGGGCTAAACTTTGATAATTTAATACCCTTACGAAGAGGGGTGGTGGGATAATCTTTTAAGCGAAACTCTCGCTTTTTTGATGTCTTTTTCTTGACCATTTTTTCCTCCTCCAGAGAGAAGAATAATTTTTTTATTTCCGATCTTTCCGAAATATACGCGCTTTCCATTTTTCCATTTCAGCTCGAAGAGCCCGCCCTCTCGAGGTTTGACCTTACCAAAATGACCTTCCGCTTCGACATGCAACAGTCTTTTTTTGATTAGAAGTTTTTCCTTTAATGGAAGCGCTTCAAGCCATAGAATGAAATCTTGCGTAGAAACAATTTCTACTTTCTGCATTATCCTGCATTATCCTTTTCCAATCTATTGGAAAATTCATCAAAAAAAATTATCCCCATCTACAATTGCTGTCAAATATTTTGTGGGGTTGGGATTTCGATTGTTACTGATCTGTTTTTTTATTATCCTTTTTATCTTCAAAAACGGAGGAAATATGCCTATAGAATTTCATTATGAAGCACACCAGCCTAAGCAGGAGTTCAGCATTCCTTACGATACCCGGCCCATGGAAGGGCTGGTTCGTCCTCAGGAGAAGATTGCACTGCATGGCGGAATCGTGGTTGTCAATTATTTTGAACGCGCTGTAGCGGTTCAGGAGCAGTTTCTTTTGCAAAGGGG